>NZ_JACJOQ010000408.1:0-18731 GCF_014695635.1 Coleofasciculus sp. FACHB-712
TCAAGCTTAATACTAGGGTCACGAAACTGCTCGATAAAATTTTGGTATCGCGAATTACTCGTACTGACCCGCAACAACGCCGCGCTTAGTTGTTGCAGGCTTTGCTGAAGGAAACCGAACATATTCTGAGGATAGAATACTTTACTGTGGTTGATATAGATTGATAATGATCAAAAATCAAGCAATTATTTTTTAGCATTTTATTTAGTTGATTTAAGTATGAGAATTTATAGGCTTACATTAAAATAGGATAAAATAAGTCTCATCCCGAAAATTATTTTTTGGTCGCATAAGTTAGATGAAAACAGAGAAATTCATGAAGATAGCCCTAGAAGAAGCAAAGCTAGGAGATGCTCCTTACGGTGCAGTAATTGTTAAAGACAATCAAGTAATTATTAAAGCGCACAATACTGTCGAAACGGATAATGACCCAACTGCCCATGCAGAAATTAACGCAATTCGGTGTTTAACAAAAGAAATAAAAAATCCTTCTTTAGAAGGTTATACCTTGTACACAACTTGCGAACCGTGCCCAATGTGTACAACAGCTTGTATATGGGCAGGGATATCTGAAATGATATTTGGAGCTTCCATTCAAGACTTAATTGAGGCTGGTGTTCCCCAGCTTGACTTATCTAGCGAAGAAATTCTTAGGAAAGGGTCTAAGAAAATAAAAGTGACCAAAGGGCTTCTAAAAGAAGAAGCTCTACAATTATTCAATCATTCAGGCGGCTAGGTTAATCGGGTAAAGACAGCTTAACAGAGGGGTAAAAAAAATATTGTTGACACGCTTACCCACTGATGATAACCCTTGAAAAGGAGGACTTTGAGTGGCTCGGTTCCTTCCTTTTTAAGCTTCCCTAGAGCAGGGTGGTTTCATTTATTAAAAGAAAATTCTGTAACGTTAATCAAGCATATCAATTGGCAAACCCTCTTCTGTCCTTGCGAAGGTAAGAGAAGAGGGTTCGCTGTGGAAAATAAAGAAAAATTAAATGGGGTGGTTCCGTCTAGGAGGAAGCGTTTCCGAAAAACCGATATTTCTTTTAAAGTCAATTCGTATTTTCCCTGAAATAAAGATGTAAAAATTATTAAATTCACAATTTTATTAATTTGACTTTATTATAACTTTATTTAAATAAACGTATTCTGGTTTTAGTGAGCAAAGCATCTACAAAATAACAAGTTATGAAAAAGCTTTTGATGTTGGTAGCGATCGCGCTGTTTGTTCCATTCTTTGCCCAGCGCTCCGAAGCCGCCACGATGCTTAAGGTGTCGCAAGAATCTAAACCAGGTTTGGGTGACTTTGATAGTAATATCTTGGGGTTTATTGAAGCTTTCAGTACAAATACAACAGCAGCCAATTACTACCAGTATAGCAAAGGTTATAATTCATCCTTTAGTAACCCAGCCCTGAGTTTAACGGCTAAGCAATCTCACCTTTTTTTTGTAGATGCTATTGATGGGCTGTCACTGTTCATCGTTCATTCTAAGCCGGGTAATCCAACAGGTGGAGCAGCTAAAATGAGCTTTAACTTGTTGGGAGATACGGCGGAATTAAAAATTGTTGACGATTTAGGTGAGGCAACTGCAAATTCCACTGGCACCCTCTTTATTTCAAATCAGGGTTGGGGAGCTTGTTGCACTGATGGTTTAGCCATTGGTTCGCTTGACAGCAATTGGGAAATGTTAGTGCAATTTACTGCACCGCCTAGAGAGTTGAACCGCTGGCAAGTGTATTCTTCATCAACCTCGGCAAATATTTCACTCTCGATGCAAACAGGGCGTCGAGTGAAATTAAACGTTGCACCCGTATCTACACCTGAGCCTTCAAGCATGACTTCCTTAGTTTTTGCCGGGTTAGCACTGGCTGTACGTCGTCGCACTCAGGGCGGTATTTTGTAATGGAGAATTTGTATTTTTTATCAGACTTCTATGTATGGGGTTAGCTTTATACAGTCAGCAATGGTTTGGATTGATAAGGTTCTATAAGCTACAAAAAATGGGAGCATCCCGCTTTTGTAAAAAAGCCACAAACGGTCAATCAATTCTAGAGTTGCTCGATCGAGCGTCAAACTTGCGAATGATACTCGATAAAGTTGGAAAAATTTTCCTTCAGTTTTGATGGGGCATCAAAAACTGGCATCTGGAGAGTCTTGGGAATACCCCCTCCCCCTGGATTTTGAGCTGTGACCGGATCAGCTAAGATATCAAGGCACACGTAAAGGGTAACAACGTGGGGAAACGCCGGTGCAAATCCGGGGCTGTGCGGCAGCTGTAAACGAGGTGACTCTCGGAAGCCAGAATGCCTACTTAGTACCTTCATACAGTCTAACTTCCTGCCTTGCACGGGAAAGGAGCAATCAAATTGATGCCTAGTATAAATTCAACCGATCTGATGGGACTGCAATCCCCTACTCCCCAGCCGATTCAATTGCCGCCGCTACCTTTGCGTCGTCCGTTGTTGATGGTTGGTCATGGCACCAAAGATGAGGATGGACGGCAGAGTCTTCTAGATTTTGCCGATGCGTATCAAGCGTTAGACCCGTCGCGTCCTGTTTTACCTTGTTTTCTAGAACTCACTACCCCCACGATACAGGAGGGGGTGGATCGCTGTGTAGAAGAGGGTTACACGGAACTCTCTGTATTGCCGATTTTGCTATTTGCAGCTCGACACAATAAGTTTGATGTTACGAATGAGTTAGACCGGGCAAGGGTTAGACATCCCCAGGTGAAGTTTTACTATGGGCGTCATTTTGGGATTACGCCAGGGATTTTGGATTTGTGGCGATCGCGTCTTTCGGAATTAGACCAACCCCAGTACAATCGCTCAGAAACGGTTCTGCTCTTTGTCGGTCGGGGTTCCAGCGATCCTGATGCGAACAGCGATGTTTATAAGCTTGCCCGGATTCTGTGGGAAGGTAGCGGCTACGCCACCGTTGAAACTTGCTTTATTGGCATTACCCATCCCCGTCTGGAAGAAGGGTTCCGCCGTGCTAGACTCTACGAGCCTAAACGCATTATCGTCCTACCGTACTTCCTATTTACCGGCGTCTTAGTTAAAAAGATTTTCGACATCACGGCGCAACAACAGGAGCAATACCCGGATATTTCCATGACTTGCCTACCAGAAATGGGCATTCACCCTCAGTTGTTGTCTGTATTAAGAGAACGAGAAATTGAGACGCAGTTGGGGCAAGTGCAAATGAATTGCGAAATGTGCAAATTCAGGATAGCAGCCAATAGCAGTAGTAACGGGCACACTCCCGCCCACGATCATTCTCATCATGGGCATGGGCATGGGCACGGGCATGGTCACGATCATGCTCACCCTGCTGAAGATCCATACAGAAATGTAGAGCAATATCACCAAAAGATTTGGCAAGCGCCTTGAATATTTGATAAGTAGTCATTAGTCAGTTGTTATTAGTCATTGGTGTCACTCGCAAAGAACTTAGAACTAATGACTACTGACACCCAACTACTGCATTACCTAAAAACTGATGTCTAAAGAATTTGTAATTGGTGAGCGAGTCCGTGTGGTAACGTTGCCGCCTTACGTTAAAACAGCGGAACCGATGCCGATGCTGCGTCCTCCTGATGTGATTCAGCTTGGGGAAGAGGGGGTTGTTGTTGACCGGCGTCCAGGGGGATATTGGAGCGTCCGCTTTGCCAGAGGAGTTTTTTTGCTGGATAGCCAGTTTATAGAGTCTGTGCAGGCAATCGCTGATACCGACTCAGAGACAGAGGCAACTGATGTGCGATCGCACAATGTACTACCGGAGCAAAAATATATCGTTGATCCCAGCTGAGTCAGAGGCGATCGCGTGTCTTCAAAACGAGGCGTTCGCCTAGCGCTGACCTGTCAGTTCGCACCTCAACAATCGCTAACCCCGATTAAATTACTTCCGCTTTTTCTGGTTTTTCTTGCGTGACTCCTTGGACATCTTTTTTTTAGACTTGGCTTTGGGATCGCTCTTGCCAGGGCGAAAGCCTTTTGCTTCCTGAGAAATTGATGAACCCGTGAAGCCAGAATCGCTGACCCCCTTTCTTTGAAAGCTCTGGTTAAATTCTTTCTTCGGTAATTCTTCAGGCGACTTCAAGCCCAATCCCACCTGCACATCATCCCAGTCTCCTACCAAGAAACGATCCACGGTATCAGCAGCAAAGACACGCTCTATCAGCGGCGCGGACTCTACCGCCTTCAGATCGACCAGGGAACCTATGAGAAAGCTATTCAATTCTGAGCCGTTTTCTGCAAACGATTCCAGTTGATGGGTGAGAATCGCAACACACTCAGGACGAGCCTCAGGATGATCGATTGCAATGTCTTCCAGACAGTTAAGAGCCGTTGTGCGGGGGAATATCGCCTGAGAGGTATCCGCTAGATAAGCCGCCAGAGCCGGAATCGCGGCTTGCCCGATCATGCTATAGACTAATGGCAGTTCTTCGGCAATCCATTCCCAATAGTTGCTTTCCTCTTTCTCAAACAAGCCCATGAGCGGCTCAATGCCAGCCTCAGCGCGGAGTTGGCCCAATGCTCTCCAGGCATGAATGGGTGCCCAGGATTCGAGCGTGTCTTCATCATCCCGGTATAACTCGTTGTCTGTTGCCATGCGGATCAAGTTAGGAATGTCCGTGGGGGCAATACCGAGTTCCAGATAGTCAGGCCAATTGTCAAAGTCCATCTCGGCGCAATTGCCATAGGTGAGCAGCTGGTTTACTGGTGGTGGATAACTCTCTATGCTCATCTCAACCCCTTTGTTTTCATCTCGATTGCTTCTCCCTAGATTCACTTGAGCTTTGGCACCCTCAAGTCCTCATCTCTATCACGATACCGAGGATGAATCAATATAGATAATTAGTCGCGGGATAGCGAAGCAACGTTACTCTCAAGCGTGCTTCGCCTTCATTAATTCACCGCTACTAGGTGAAAAAGTGAGTTGGGAGGGGAAGATCCCCGGTGCGATCGCCCTCTTGTATTCTTTTCTCTGGCTTCTTCGCAGTTGGTTTAGTTCCTGTGCCTTTTTAGGGTGCGGATGATTGCCTCGCGCTAACTTCTCGAACTAAACGGTCTAGTGCAAGTTGCATCTGGGTACAAACTTTTTCATAGCAAGCATTCACATAAGCGCGATCGCTCGCTGCTGCACGACCATAGCGTTCAAACACAATCGGGGCAAGGACACGAGTATGAATTTGCACTGGCAGCGGAAAATTCGGGATCGGGCCAATTGCCACTCCCCAAGGCAACCCTAAATAAAGTGGAAATACACCCGTTTCAGCATCTAACTTCCAGGGAAAGCCCCATTCATGCAGTTGTCGCACTTGCTGGTAGAAATCTGCTAGAACAATCAGCGTCTCGTGGGCACCATGAGAAATAATCGGTACAATTGGCGCTTCTTCCCGCAGTGCCAGTTTGATAAATCCCTTACGCCCTGCTAGATGAATTTGATAACGCTGGTTGTAAGGACGAAACATATCTTCAGCCCCGCCAGGATAGACGAGTACGGCAGCATCTCGCTGGAGGGCAGCGATCGCTACTTTCGGATGAGCGATCAGCGCCCCTACTTGGGCAGCTGGCACCGCGAAGATAGGAGTTTTCCAAGCAGACGGATGCATTAGTCCATAAGCTAAGCGTTCGTAGCCAAACCGGCGGAACCAGTCATACAGAAACATCGAGGTATCCGGCGAAGCCAAACCTCCATTATGGGAACCGACAACCAGCACCTTCCCTTCGGGGGGCATATGATGCCAGCCATCCGTTTGAACCCGAAAATAGTGGCGGTAGAACCATTCCCATACCGGCATCCAAGCTTTAATCACATCGGGATTTCGCTTTTCTAGCGACCAACCATCAAACTGATGACCGGCGGTTTTGCCGTCACTGCCTCTGCTACCCGTAGAAACATTAATATTGTCAAACAATGGTTCTTAACCACCCGAAACTCATAAATTGCGTTCTTTAGGATAATCTGCTGCCGAGTCTATTGGCAAACATTTTCCCTTTTTCTAGCGATCGTTTCCCAATCTTTTTCGGTTAAGGCTCGATCCCCAAACCCTGATTAACAAAAGGGGCAAATTTCCTCCCTTTTAAGGGGCTAGGGAAGGGATTTCTAAGGAGCGAACACCACTAAGGGGACGTATTGCATTACTTGCGCTCTCAGTTTACCTATCTTGCCCTCATTTCTACCTTTTGTGTTGTTTGCGCCTGGAGGGGTTCATTTCTTTTCTGGAATTACTAAGTCTGCAATTAAAGGTCGGTGGTCTGAACCAACATTCGGCCCAGTGCGAATATTCTTGACTTTAATTTCTGGACTGATTAAACAATGATCGATAGGAATGGATAAAGCAAAAGAGAAAGGTGGGAGAGTTTGAGAATAAGAAGCTTTCATAGGCCAACTCGGTAGAATCCCAAATCCTTTCTGGGCATTATGCAGCCCAGTTTTATTGATAAATCTTTTGTAATAAGGAGACCACATAGTTATATTTAAATCCCCAACCATTACAACTGGGGTTTTCAATTTTTGTATATATTGGCTGATTTTGTCTAGCTGTTGATTCCGAGAATGAAAGAAGGTAGGTTTGACGGGCGGTAGCGGATGAGTGGCAATCAGGGAAATCAATTGTCCGTTCATCGTAAAGTTGCCAACAATACTATTATTTTTATCTGTCCCAAAAAGATTGATAGAAGCGTTGGTGAGAGGCTGCTTACTATAAACGGCGATACCTAGATTATAAGGATTAGGTTTTTTAATGGAGTAGGGAAGAATATCAAGAAGAGAATCTAATTGTTTTATCCAAGCGTCGTTAACTTCTAAAAAGACAGCAATTTCTGGTTTTTCTTTTCTAACGACAGATAATATTTTTGAATAGCTTTTATTTTGCGTATTCAGATTTGAGCTTAAAATTCGGATAAATTCAATATTATTCCCCGATTTTGGCGATAGAGAAATATACCAAGGGAGTATCTCTGCTAAGAGTAGAGAAATACAAAATAGGCTAATCAAGATTAAGAGTTTTTTGCGAGTCAGTAAGAGTAAGGCAAATAACACTAACCCTACAATGAGATATTGCAGTTTAAAGTGAGAAAGCTGTTCTAAAAAGATATTCCAGCCAACTAAGCTAAGCAAAGAAAGCAGCGTTATCCCCAAAATCCCCAAGAATAATAAATAGGGAATTACCTTGATGAAGATATGGTTGTGGGAATTTTTATTCAGCGATCGCATACACGGTATCACCAGCGCTTCCCTTGAGCGTACCAGGTTGAACGCGGGTGGGAAAGCTAGAGCTGTCTCATCTACATAGACAATTCTATTTTTTGGGAAGCTGGGGCCAAATGAGCGCGATCGCTAGCCGTAACGACTCCCCCACCATCGAAAAACGCGCCGTTTCATCCGCCGTCTTCTCCCACTGCAACAACTGCTTTTGGAACGTCTGGTCTTGCTTTGCTCGCTTTACCAGCGCCTGACTAATCATTGTCTTTTGGATTTCTTCGGTCGAGATCCCCTCGTTCTTCAGGAAATTCAACAACCGCTGCACGCTTTCGACCAACTGCTCTGGCGCTTGGGAGAGGATAATCAGTTGGATCTGTTTCACCACCTCTTGATAAATCCGCAGCCGATAATCGGGTGGAGGCGACGGTAGTAACGGTGGCGGTGGCGGTGGCGGTACCTTCAGCGTTACAGGTGGATTTTCTGGGCGAACCTTGATTTCCAGCAGATCCAAGATCGCTTGTCGCTTAGACTCCACCAACTGGAGCATCTCCGGGTAGATCTGCAAAACTCGTTGAGACAGAGTTTTCGCATTCACAAAATGACTCGACGCCAGTTTTAGCAGATACTGCTCCTCCTGGGGTTGGTAAGACTTAATACTGAGTTGCAAGTCAGGAGAATCGAGTTGCACCTGAGCCAAAGTAAACACCAGCGCTTCCCAATTCGGAGCTTCTTTCAAAAAAACTTCTATGGTAGTGGCACCCTCCGCACCCTCCGCGTCCCCGGTGCTATCGTCCTTGCCAAATTCCCCCGGCTCAAAATCCCGACCGATTGGAAAGCGCTCAGTCGGTTTTTTAGTCGCGTAATTAAACCGGGTAAAAACATAACGGCACTCCACCTTAGAAAGATCGACATCCTCAAGATGCCAGTTGCTGATGCAACAGCCGGTCAGTTGCGCTTGGTCGAGATTGGTGCGAATCAGATGACTTTCTAGAAGATAGGCGTCGCCCAAATTTGCCTCGGACATCGTGCAGTCGCCCAGGTATGCCCCGCTCAAATCAGCTTTCCGCAGATCCGCCCCGCGTAAATTTGCCTCGCTCAAGTCGGCACGTAACAAATACACATCCTGCAAGATCGCTCGCAGTAAATAAGCTTTTCGCAAACTGGCTTTGAGTAAATACGCTCCCGTTAAATTTACCCGACTCAAGTCAGCACTATTAAGAATCGCC
Organism: Coleofasciculus sp. FACHB-712; assembly: GCF_014695635.1. Taxonomy (NCBI): domain Bacteria; kingdom Bacillati; phylum Cyanobacteriota; class Cyanophyceae; order Coleofasciculales; family Coleofasciculaceae; genus Coleofasciculus; species Coleofasciculus sp. FACHB-712. Next base: position 8,438 of record NZ_JACJOQ010000408.1, read on the forward strand.
TCGCTCAAATCGGCACCGATGAGAATTGACCGATGCAAGTCTGCCTCAGTCAAATTTGCCGCCCGCAAGTAGGCGGAACTGAGGTCGGCTTCCGTCAAGTTGGTGCCGACTAAAATTGCATCTCGTAAATTCGCAGCTTCTAGATGCGCTTCCCGAAGATTTGCACTGCTGAGGTTTGCGCCAACCAAGCTAGCGCGACGGAGATTTGCCTCCATCAACTCGGCTTCGATTAACTGAGTGCCGTTGAGTTTGGCATTTTCGAGATTGATTTGATCCAGCTTCGCCCTACGCAAGTCAGCACCGCTCAAGTCGGCTTCTTGAAGCACCGCCCAGTTGAGGTCGGCGTCTTGGAGAGTGGCTAAACGCAAGTCCACTTTCACCATCCGAGCGCGACTCAAAATTGCCTGGTTAAGATTGGCACCTGTGAGGTTGACACTCCGCATATCGGCTTGGCGCAGACAAGCACCAATCAGCTTGGATTGGTTTAGAGAAGCCCAACTGAGGTTGGCACCGCTCAAGTTCGCTCCGGTTAAGTTTATATCGCGGAGATTGACCCCGCCGAGGCTGGCTCCACTGAGGTCTACATAGGAAAAATCGCGTTCTCCTTGTCGGTACCGATCGAGGAAGTTATGTATTTGCACACCCTTGAAGGATAAAAATTATTAAATTTTAAAAATAAAAAATTTAAAAGGCAAAATTTTTAGGGATTTCCTTCTTTATTTTGCCTTTTAAATGAGTAAAACTTGGCTCTTTTATGGTACCCAGCGCGGATGAAATCCAGCGAAAGGCAGCGCCTCTGGTTGGATCTGGGCTTGGGGTTGTGCAGCTTCTGGCTGGCTCAGGGGAAGCAGCCAAAGGCGACTGGTCGCGATCGCTTGTCCTTCACTGGTTCTCAAACTGTCTGCCGCGGTTGCCGTCTCGTTGGTCACAACTTGGTCGAACAGCAGCGCTAACCCATCCGGTGCCAGACTCATCTGAATATCCCGCTGGGTGGGCAGGAGCAACAGCGGCTCGATCGCCTTTGCATCCAGAATTCCTTTCTCTGTCTGGAGGTCAATTTCCGCAATGTAAGGCTGTTCTTGGTACTCTTCTCCTGGCAGTAACTGAGTTAGCAGGCAGTAGAGCGTTTCCTTATAAGGAGCAAACTGACAGTTGAGTATTGAGCCATTTGTTCGCAGCAGTTCTTTCTGTGCGCCTTGGTTGGTGACTAAAAAGAGCGATCGCGTGTAATCTGTATTAAATTTCACCATCGCTGCTGCCGAGCCATCTCTGGCAAAATCCAGCGCCATCCCAAACTTGGGCAGAAAATCTAGCGGTTTGGCTCCTGGTGTCAGCGGCAGAATCGCGATGCCCTCTCCCTGAGCGCTTGCCACCGAGGCACTATCCGGCGCAATCAAAAAATCCCCGCCCGGTTGGTTATTCAGCGGTTGCGGCGGTGCATTCGGTCGGACTACCCACAAGCCAAATTCGGCTGGATTTTGGCTGTTCACCCGCTGAACAACAATCGTTTGCCCATCCGCCGCTAAGTCAAATTTGAGATTCTGGTAGTTTTTATTATCTAAAACCAGATTCATTCTGCCTGGGGGATCGAGATCCTTTTCAGATTTTCCTTTGGTTTTATAATGGAGTCCGGTACTGACGGTGTACAGTTGTTGCGCCAATACACCGGGTTGGTTATTCGTCGCGTCGGTGGCAGAAAACAAAACCTTGTCACCATCTGGATACACCTTAAAGTCCATCACTACGAGGTCTTTAGGCGTCAGAACGGTTTTTTTGTTTTGGGTGAGGTTGTAGAGGATTAACTGTCCCTGTTCTTCTTTCTCAACGCCCAGGTAGATAAAAGCGCGATCGCGGGTGCGAAACTGACTCGTAAACGGCTGAATTGCCCTTCCTGTTTTTCCTTGAGTCCCCAAGCGCTCTCGCGCCCCCTGTAATTCCACTTTATAGTCGGTGTCATAGGATGCTGGGGAAGTGAGGGTATAAGACATCTTCCGCCCCGCCCAACTGAATTTACCCCCCAAAGGTGGAGCGATTCGCAGATTTGCTTCCACGCTGCTGTGTTCCATCGGGCGGCTAAAGGTGAGGATAAAGGAAGTATCCTCAACACCTATTTTTTCTCCCTGCCAGTTGAAATCCCGCACGCGAGGTCCGGTGACTAAAAAACAGTTCGTGCCGCAGGCATCGCCACCCCACACGACTAGCCCAATCACCACGCTTAGCACCAGCATCAGCGCTAGCGCCAGACGGTCAACAGGTTGCCCCCATTTTCGATTTTCGATTTTTGATTTTCGATTTATCACTGCCTTCGTCCTCGCCAATCTAAAATCTAAAATCGTCTAATAATCATACGGGTTCTTCGGTGCTTCTATTTTTTTGAGGGAGTTTGCCTTGATGGTGAGTTGGCGTTTGTTTTCTAGAGTTTCAGTGATCATCTCACCTTCAACTTCTAACCAAGTATCAGGGGCATAAGCTGTCCGGTTTTCAGTGAGTTTCACTGGCAGTCCCACGGGATAAGCATCTGCGGCACAGCAGGTAATCACAAATTGCGAAATTAACAGATATTGCTCAGAGAGTTTTGGTGGATGGACAACAAATCCCTTTACTTTAACTTTTTGACCCGTGTAGGTATCGGGTTCTGGATTGAAGTTGAGCGTCCGCACCCAGTCCATGAGCGATCGCTCTTCCGGTCTTGTTGAAGAGCGAAATGATTGGGGTTGCACTCGTGTCAAGGTCAAAGAATCGGTAATTCCCCGATCGAGCGCTGTGCTTGAGTTAAAGGCGCGGGGGGCAACCAATAAACCAGCGATTGCCGTCAACAGTAACAATACACTGCTCCAACCAGGAGGAAATAGGGTGATGTGCTGAAGAACTGCCACCGACCGTTTTTCCTTCCGGTTATTTAATATTTTCCCAATCAGTTGCATGGCGCTCAATGCCGCCATAATTAACAAGCAGATGGCAGTGACAACAACATATTTAAAGTAATCTTTGTGAATCAGCAGGTATAACTGACCCGTGAACCAATATTTCAGGAGCAAGGCTCCCCAAGCCGTTAGTGCTAGGACATCCAAGCCGGGAATTATAAATTTTTGAGAAATAATTTTTGGTTGATTGGTCATTGGTTAAGGGTACGAATCTCTAATTTAAGACGGGTTGATTGTGAATCGTTCTAGGAATCTGTTTTCCCTGAGCCAATTGCAACTCACCACTCATCTTAGAAAAAGTACGTATACAGGAGAGTCATTATAAAAGTCAGCTGAGCTGCAAGACCAAATAGGTAAAACACAGCTCTGGGTTTGAAAATGGATAACATCAAACCGATGCCTTTGAGGTCAATCATGGGGCCAAATACCAGAAAGGCTAACAAGGAGCCGCTGGTAAATGTTGTGGCAAAGGAAAGGGCAAAAAAGGAATCGACCGTTGAACAAATGGACACGAGAGCCGCTAATCCCATCATCGCAAGGATGGAGGTGATTGGTCCCTGACCCAAGCTGAGGATCAGTTCGCGGGGAGCGAGTACCTGAATCGCCGCTGCGATCGCGCTTCCCAAAATTAACACGCCTCCCAATTCCCGCAGCTCTTGCACTGTATTATCAAGGAACATCCGCAGCTTGAAAGGCAGGGGTTTTGACGTAATCGATTGACCCATCATCCCACCGCCGGAGACGCCAACGGCGCTCATTATCGGTTGCGGTTGTCCCAGCCAAAACGTGCCGGATTTTAACAAGGTGGGAGTGTCGTCTTCCCGTGCCCCTTGAGTTTGCATCTGAGGTATGGCGCAAGCGATCGCGGGTTGCAGTAACGGCTTCAGATTAGATTGAACGCTGAAAACCGAGGCAATAATTGTCGCGATCGATAAAGAAAATACCACCCGCAACACGACAATTTCTGGCTGATCTCGAAACGCTACCCAGGTTGACCAGATGACGATCGGATTAATGGTCGGTGCCGCTAGCAAAAACCCAACTGCCACAGGTGCAGGCACTCCCTGCATCAGCAACCGTCGCGCCACCGGCACGTTGCCGCACTCACACACCGGAAACAAAAAGCCCGCACAACTGCCTACAAATGCCCCCAAAATGGGGTTTTTCGGCATGGCAGAAATCAGCTTGCCCTCATCAATCCACAACAGGAGCAAACCGGAGAGCAATACCCCCAGTAGTAAGAAAGGCATTGCCTCTACCAGCAAACTCAAAAACAAGGTGAAAGCGTTGTGCAGTTGATTCATGCTTTGGATCGTGAGAAGCCTTTTTTAGCTTTATGAGGTTGCCAAGACATTTTAGCGGTTATTACTACTCATCACTAGGGCTGATGAATGTGCTAGTGGACGAACCCGATTACCAAAAGTTGCTCGCTTTCTCCCTTATCTATCGGTTGCTTTACCGTAAATTTACGGAGTTTACCGAACCTTTGTAGTTTGTAACACGGACGATTGCTAGTGAAAATGCTATCCTAAGCTTGAAGTATACTCAAGCTTCCATTGCTGCGTTTTCATGCAGCGGGGTACCCTGTGCTGAACGCATTTTTATCACTTCCTTTGTCATCCAATCGAAGCCAGCAAGACTTGTGTTTAGAGTCCACGCTGCGATCGCTATCGCTTCACGATTGTCAGATTGAAGATCATCAACTTGGTTGGGAAGTAACTCAGACTCTTAAAGCCAATCCGCTACTCCCAGGCGTCATCTTGATGAAGCAGGGTCAATTCGCTGGGATGATTTCGCGGCGGCGATTTTTGGAATACATGAGCCGTCCCTACGGATTGGAACTCTTTTCCAAACGTCCCATTGAATGTTTATATCGTTCTGCCGAAACGGAAACTTTGATTCTGAACGGCGATACATTAATTGTGGCGGCGGCGCGTCACTCTTTGCAACGAGCGGCTGAATTACTTTATGAACCGATTGTGGTGGAGGTCGCGCCGCAAGTTTATCGATTATTAGATGTACATGAATTACTGATTGCTCAGTCGCAAATTCACGAATTAGCAACTGAACTGCTCACTCAACTTTATACTCATCTGGAAGCAGCAAACCAACAATTGCTGCGCCTTGCCACTTCTGATGGTTTGACTGGGGTTGCTAACCGACACCGTTTTGATAGCTATCTCGATTCCTGTTGGCACCAGATGCAGGCGAGTAATTCAGCATTATCGCTGATCTTGTGCGATGTTGATTTCTTCAAAAAGTACAACGATACCTACGGTCATCAAGCGGGTGATGACACTTTGCGACAGGTAGCGGGTGCCATCCAGCAAGCAGTGCAGCGACCGGAAGATTTAGTGGCACGCTATGGGGGCGAAGAATTTGCCGTGATTTTGCCGCACACGTCGCTAGAGGGTGCCCTTCAGGTCGCAGAACACATCAGAGTGACCGTGAAAGCCTTGAAGATAGCCCATGCTTGCTCAGAAAGCGATTACATCACCTTAAGTTTAGGCGTTGCTACGATCTTTCCTAGCTCAACGTTTATGCCTGCAATGCTGATTGCAGCAGCGGACAAAAAGCTTTATCAGGCAAAACAGACAGGACGAGATAAGGCTGAAGGCCATCTGCTTTGCGTACCGCGCGATCGCTCATCCGTTTTTGAGCCATCTGCAACTTCTTGAATACAAATTATTCCGCTTTAGATAAATATATAGAGTTGTTTTAGTTTAGTAAAAAGTGTAAATTATTGTATTTTTATAACAATTAAAAAACCTCTTGAGCCGTCATTTTTTAACCAAAGGTTAATCAAATCTTTAAATCATATTTAAAGTTAAACTAAGGTTTTAGCTGTAAAATTTATAACTTAAATCAGTAGAATGTGGGGATAAAGTAAATTTTGCATCTCCCTATACAGCGAATAAGAACTGATTGAGGTAATTTATGATGGCTTGGCAAGAATCTCCGCCGGAATTATCAGTTCTTCCTCTGTCCCAGATAAAGAACCTCAATTTAGAGTCAACCCTTCAAGAGCTTCCCCTGTACGATTTTCAGATAGAAGCCTCTGGTCTGGGGCAGGAAGTTAACAAAGAATTTGAAGGAAATGCGCTGCTACCAGGGGTCATTTTAACGGTAGAAAGTCAGTTTGCGGGAATGATTTCGCGGCGGCGATTTTTAGAACAAATGAGCCGTCCTTATGGACTAGAGTTATTTTTAAAACGACCCTTACAATCTTTATATCAATTCGCCAGTACCCATGTTTTGAAACTTTCTGGCGATACGTTAATAGTAGCGGCGGCAAAGCAATCTTTACAACGACCTCCTGAGCTACTCTATGAACCGATTGTGGTAGAGTTAGCGCCAGGAATTTACCGATTACTAGATGTACATCAATTACTGGTGGCACAGTCAAAAATTCATGAACTCACAACCGAGTTGCTGAATGAGCAAACCAAAGCTCAGATGTTGCAAACCGAAAAAATGGCGAGTTTGGGACGGACGGTTGCTGAGGTTGCTCATGAGATTAGAAATCCGATTAACTGCATTAATGGGAATTTTGGTTTTGTAGAAACTTATTACAAAAATTTAATCGGTTTATTGGCAGCTTATGAAAAAGCTGAAACTTTGAATACAATCGAAGAATTGAAAGAGGAAATTGAATATGATTTTCTTCTAGAAGATTTGCCTAAGTTGATAGGAAGTATGAAGCTGAGTGCGGAACGATTAACAAAAATCGTTGGCAGTCTGCGAAACTTTTCTCATATGGATGAAACCAAGAGACAGCCTGCTGACTTACACGAATGTATTGAAAGTACCTTATTAATTTTAAATAATCCCATCAAGCAGGGGATTCAATTAATTAAAAAATATGGCGATTTACCACTGGTGAATTGCTACTCAGGTCAACTGAGTCAGGTATTTATGAATATCATTAGTAATGCGATTGATGCACTCAAAGATCGAGTCACTGACGGGTCGGATTGGCAACCCCAGATAGAGATTACGACGGAAGTTTTAGAAATCCAAGATTCTGAATGGGTTGTAATCCGGATTGCGGATAATGGGCCGGGAATTCCACCAGAAATTCAGGATCGGATTTTTGAGACGTTCTTTACTACAAAGCCGGTGGGCAAGGGAACGGGATTGGGATTGGCAATTAGTTATCAAATTGTTACTGAGAAACACGGGGGTCATTTATCGGTGCGATCGCGTAGTGTATGTCCAGAGGATTGCTCGCCTTTGGCGTATCCTCCTCCTAGCACCGCCTCCCATAATGGTTCCGTAGTTGAAGCGTTGTCGGTGCCCGTAGCTTCCGCCGTAGGAATAGGAATCGCAGATTCGTATCCCCGGCAAGACAGAATCTATAGTGCGGCTAGCGGATGCGAGGCACCAGCAGCGGCACAGTTGCTAGCTAATTCCAGGGAGATAGAAGATTCACAACCAAGGATGGGCACAGAATTCGAGATCCGATTGCCACTCGGTTAAGGCGCTTGTTCACAATTTTTCTGGAAAATAGTAGCAGAAATTAACCTCAAGGGCAGGTGGAAAACTGCTGAAAATGGTAGTCTATGGTCATAGCTGATTCCAGCTTCACTGCTGCATTTGTGGGCGTTGTGTGTCGGTACCAAACGGATTTATATCACTTCCGTCCTTGTCCCAAGGGAGCGATCGCGACCTCTCTATAGAGTCAACTCTTGGGGAATTGCCGCTGTACAACTTTCTGGTAAAACCCATCTGTCTGGGTGTGGATATTGCCCGGATTTTTGAGAAGCATCCTCTACTGCCAGGAGCCATCTTAGTCGAACAGGGTCAGTTTGCCGGGATGATTTCGCGGCGGCGGCTTTTGGAGTACCTGATCCGTCCTCATCGACTAGAGCTGTTTTTGCACAAACCGCTGCACATCCTCTACAAGTACGCCCACTCTGAGGTTTTAATCCTTCCCGATAGTACGCCGATTTTGACAGCAACCCAGCAGGCGCTGCGGCGATCGCCTGAATTTTTGGCAGAACCTGTCGTAGTGCAAGTGGGAGAATCTGATTATCGGCTGTTAGATGTTCAGGATTTGAATGTTGTTTCTTGGCAAATCCGGGGAATCGAAGCTCAGGTGCGATATGAACGCACCCAAGCTCAGATGATTCAAAGTGAGAAAATGGCAAGCTTAGGGCGCTTAGTGGACGGAGTTGCTCACGAAATTTTAGACCCGGTTGGCTTTATTTGGGGGAACTTAACGTATGTCTCAACTTACACTGAAAACTTGATAGAATTGCTGTCTACTTATGAGACATATTTGCCGCAGATTCCTGAAGAAATTGCGGCTCTGAAAGAAGACATAGAATTTGATTTTGTACAACAAGACTTACCTCGCTCAATTTCCAGCATCCGAGCCGGAGCAGAACGATTGAAAAAGCTCGTGATGAGTCTGCAAAACTTCTGCCATATTGATGATGTTTATCCCAAGCCTGCCGATTTGCACGCTTGTTTAGATAGTATTGTTTTGCTTTTAAAAAGTCGTGTAAACAACGAAATTGAAATTATCAGAAATTATGGTCATTTGCCGCCGGTACAATGCTACGCGGGTCAATTGAATCAGGTTTTCATGAATATCCTGACGAATGCGATTGATGCATTGATTAATCAAGCAGTCGTTCAGCAGTTTACTCAAGATTTTCAAGGAACATTGCCCCCGAATATTCAAGAGAAACCTCGGATCGAAATCACGACTGAGGTTTGTTCGCACAAGGCAAGTCAGACAGGAATTTCTGATTCGCGGTGGGTTTCCATTCGCATTGCCGATAATGGCCCTGGGATGTCTCCTGAAGTACAGCAGCAAATTCTTGAGTCTTTTTCTGTAGAGAAACGCTCTGCTAAAGAGACGAGTTTATCGGTAAGTTATCAGATTGTGACGGCGAAGCACGGTGGAAAATTAAGAATGCGATCGCGTAGTGTATGCCCTCTGGGCGACTCGCTTAGTGTATGTCCTGAGGATTACTCGCGCAGTGGATGCCCAGAGAGCGGATCTCCTCAGGGGTATGCCACTCCTAGCAATTCCAGCAGAGAACCTAAACCAGGCATTGGCACCGAATTTGAGATTTTGTTGCCTTTGGTTTAATTAAAAATTAACAAGCCGCTGTATTTTTAATTTGGCAACTTTCAGGACTCTAAGGCTCTACTTTTACAGGAGTTCCGATGTTGACCTGTGCATACAAAGCCAAAATATCCTGATTACGCATCCGGACGCAGCCGTGAGAAACTGCCTGTCCCACCAGTTTTTCCTGGGGGGTGCCATGAAACCCGATAAAATTACGTCCGTCTGTCCAAAAAGCAATCCACCTGGCTCCTAAAGGATTATCTGCACCTGGAGGAACGACTTTTCCATTCCAAGGATGCTGCCAAGCTGGATTGCGTAGCATTTGCGTCACCTTAAACGTGCCTGTAGGCGTCTCCCAGCCCTTTTTCCCGACTGCGATAGGATAACTTGCTTTCACCTGATTGTCGCGATAGACATAGACGCGGCGATCGCTTAATTTAATCACCAAATGAGTATCGGGCGTGGTACTCGTAGGGGAGAGTTCCTCCAAAGGCAGATAGAGAGAGGGTGCCCCCAGCGGAGGCAATTGTGGTTCCGAAGGCAATTCGATCGTTGCCTCTCTGGTAGTTGCCAAAGCTTGTGTTGGAACTGAGGCAGCCGTCTGCTGCCGAACGCCCAGCAATAGAATGGCTGTACTGAAGCACAGCAGCTTGAAGCTTCCAGATGGTAATTTACCTCCCAGCATTCCTGTCCTCTCTTTTCCCTGGTCAACGACTCTTATCGAATTATTATCTGAGATCAAAACTGTAAATCACACTGAGCTGACTGACTTGTTTAAAATTGGATTTTCCTAGTCTTGTCAAGTCTCACAAAGTCAGATTTTATTCCCAGCTCTACTCCTAAGGGCTTATATAGTCCGGTAGATTGAATCTTCAGTAGAGCTAGATAGGATTTGGGCAATAATCCAGGCATTTTCATCCGTTGTTGACTACAACTGTTGCCGATAGTCAAGTTTATTACCCAAATATTTTAAAAGTGAGGGTGTAATGCGTTTACAAAAAACCAAAGTATTGACAGGTACGATGCTAACACTGTTACTCTCGGCAGTATCAGTGTTGCCAGCGATCGCTAGCCCAGTAGAAGGTGAATCAAGGCAGCTCATTAGCCAAACAAACACCGACACACCTACTGCCAATCCAACCAACACCAACACAACTACTCCTAACTCAACCGACACGAATCAAGTAGTTAGAGGCACCGTCAGCAGCGTTAGAGGCAATGTAGTCACGCTAAGACTGCCAGACGGTACAACCAGAAGTATGATGCTCTCACCAGAGGATCTAACTCG
>NZ_JACJOQ010000409.1:0-22039 GCF_014695635.1 Coleofasciculus sp. FACHB-712
TACAGATGACTTCATCCTCTATCCCATTTTGGTCATTGAAGTGCTATCTCCCTCAACAGCAGCTTTTGACAGAGGAGAGAAATTTGCTGACTATCAAACGTCGCCATCTTTACAAGAATATGTGTTAGTTCATCAATCTCAGATGAGCGTTGAGTGTTTTCGCTTTTCCGACTCAGGCGATTGGGTTTCTCAAATCTACCGCCAAGGAGATGAAGTTTACTTTGCAAGTATCGATTTTCGCTGCGATATTGCCTCCATCTATCTAAAAGTCCCTGGACTTCAGAATGCTGATGCCTGAATATGAGCGCGATCGCTCTTTGATTGGGCCGTCGGCATCTGAAACCAAGTTTGCTATTGCTATACCATAACTAATTTATGATTTCCCTAAATAGTAGGAGGACAGAGAAATACAGTCAAATTACTCCTCGAATGTTTCACTCATACTAACTGCGTATGAAGTTGGTTTCAAAATCAGTTTCCCTTCTTCGGCTAAAGCAGTAGGATCTTGAATTTGTAGAATTTTGGGTGAATTGCTTTTAATTTTTGTTATCTTATAAATCCAATATGCTGCACGGTATTTATTAGCAATCTTCAATTCGTTGCTGGTGAGTTCAAAACTTAATATTTCGGATTTACTTGTTTTCACCTCAATATATTTTTCGTTTCCATGAATATCAAAGGAGAGAATATCATAACCAGCGGCTACGTTTTCTATCGATATCTGACGGACTTTCTGGACTAAATCAGATTGCCCTTGATCAATTAATCTTTGTTGTTCATAGCGAAGCACAAAGGCTTCTCCAAGTTCGCCAATCTCGGCAGCCTCTTTCTGTCTCTCTCGAAACGTGTGTAGGTTGACTGTTCGCTCGAAGGTGATAATACCTCTTCCAACATTCTCACTCTCAACCTCATTTAAAAAGGTTTTTCCTACCTCAGTTATAGACCAAACGCCGCGACTTGCTGAACTGAGTCTTCCTAGCTTCTTGAGATCGTTTCTCGCCCATCGAACCATGTTTTTCCATTTTGACTCGCGCCTTCCCTCCTCTCCAATCATCTCATTTCGAGCTTCCTGTGATAACTCGAAATAATCAGCCAGTGCTTCGTAAACCGTCTTCCCCTTAGCATCATTTCCAGACGGTTCAGCTTGCCCACCTCTCCGAATTAGCTCGACAAGTAGTGGTACGTAAATTTCTTTGTATTTGGGAAACATAGCCCTTATTTTTACTATGTAATTAGAGATAATTATATATATTTAGTTTAAAAAATACTCCGAAAAATGCCAAACCTTTAGAGTGTTTACTAATTTTTTATAAGTTATGTTGTTTTTTAAATTAAACTCGTAAAATATTTTATATTCTCGATAATGCCTTGATAAAACAGAGCGATCCCATTCTTTCCCTCTAACTCCACTTTTCTCAAACCGAAGCAGCACGGAAAGTGATTGATCCGCTCAAATAGGAGCGATCTCACTTAAGCAAAAAGTCTCTCAATAGATACCTGAACATCGGGAAATGCCTATGGCGCGATCGCATCCTTTCCCTCTAACTCCACTTTTCAAAGCCGAAGCAGCACGGGATGCGATCGCTACTGTCTTAGTCAGGGTAGTTAGTCCTACAGCAATACTTAATCAGTTATACATATTTCTGCCCGTCTTATTGAGCAGTGGCTTTGATTAAGTTGAGGCTATAGTCATACAAGTATAAAAATAGTTTTGAGCATGACCAAACAAACCTGTCCCATTTGTCATACTGGGGTGGCTCCTTCTCTTCGATACCCGGAATACATTTGTAGTGACTGTCGCAGCAAAGCGACAGATATTAATGGCAGAAAACTGCATTTTTACAATAGTTCCATGTCAGGTGGATACATCGCATATTATGCAGACAGCAACGACGACGAAGAATACAAAAGCCACTTCTGCTATATAGATGGAATCAAATGCAGAGCTGACGAAGGAAGGGTTGGGGGTATAGTGATTGAAGTATATTCAGGCTAAGAACCTAATTGCAAAAATCACCGCCTCATACCTTTTCCTTCTGTGGCGATGTGATGCCGCGCTTAGTCAAATTTTCTTCGAGTTCTCTAATGAATTCAAAGTCCTCCTCAGGCAAAGGCTGGCTTCCACCCCCTAAGAAACCCTCACCGATAGAAGACTTCTTCTTCAGGAAAGCGAACGCCCGCCGGAACTGATCGGGAGTTGCCTCAATCGGCGCATCAAAGTGGCAAGGAATAATTCGCTGGAAATTCCAGCTTGCCACCTCGTCCGCCCAATCAAGGACTGCTTGAGGCGCTTGGGTGAAAATGAACGATTGCAGAATCGGTGCCACGAACGGGCGACCACCCCCTCGCAGCGCCTCAAAGGACTGCTGCCACTGAGCCTTCCATTTAAAGGGAAACCAACCGAAATACGCCTTCTTTGACCGATCTGGTGCTTTCAGAGCATCGCGCAAAGCCTGCCCCTGCTCGCTCATTTCCAAGGCACTGGGACGTAGATACAAAGCAAACAGCGTAATGCGCTGCCATCCCTTGCGACGATTCTCCTCAGTATCTTCAACCCGTTCCAAGGCGCTATCTCTGGCGTGGAACAGCAAAGGATATGGGTCAACTTGGACAATCTCTGGCGGAGACTCTGGCACCGAAAGTACCGAATCTGTCAGCAGCAGCGTGCGCGATCGCTTGTGCAATAAAGCCACTTCTTCAAAGGACCCTCGCCCCAGGTCGATGCTCAGCACTGCATAATTAAAGTCCTCAGCAAAGGGCGCATCCTTGCTATTCTCCGGAAGTACGTGAGTGCGTTTGCTAGGGAAACCAAGCCAACTCAACGGCAGATTCACCGGAAAGCTCCATTGGTTCTCAGTCACAAACACCTGTGCTACAGGAAAGCGTCTGGCGAACGGACCCACGAAGACCTTGTGTTCTAAGCCTGAAGCAGTTGGCAGGATGATGTACTTAACATCGCCGTATTTCGCTTCCAACTCCTGAACCAGCCGGATACACTCTTTGGTCGCTGCAACTGGGGCATAGACGAGAAGACCTCCTTCTGAGAGCTTAACGACGGTCATGCGAATCGGTACGACAGTGTAGAGGATGCCCTGCATCTGGTCAAAAGTCCAGATCGTGTCCTTCACGACTTCTTTGCGGATTGTCCGCCGCCGACTGTATGGGTAGAGTGGTACAGCCAGCCAGAAAGGCCATGACCAATCCCCAGGTTTGATACTCAAACTATCTTGTCCCTGCCCAAACAATGCCTTCAATAGGTGTATCTGGTGTGCCTTTTTTAGCGGTTCTATCCACTCCACGACCCCTTCCCCTTCTTCATGAATGCTGACGCCCGTGTTTGCCGAATTTCTAGCTGCTGGAGGAAAGCAAATTTTTGACTCAATAACTTATTTTTATCTAAAATCCAGACCCGCATGACAATTAGACTTTAAACAAACGCTCGTTTTCTACCCTATTAGGATCAATCCTTCCCAGATAAAGCAGACCTAACCCCCTCACAAGGGTAGGTTTTTTAGAGGATCAAGGAGTGGGAAAGTGGAGGAGTGGGAGAAAGCCGATTTTTCCGTTGATGATTCATCCCCTTGCCCCCTTGTCTATAAAAAAGGTTCGCAGCAAATTACCCTGACGTTGCCACCGTGAGGACAACAACGCGGCTGTCTACATTGAGAACTTGGACTCCTGGGAATAAAGTAGTCATCGGCACCTTCCAATGGGAGTGACCGCAAATGACTAACAACTCGTTCGCTGTGGCAAGTTCAGCGCGAATTGACTGATTTCCGATGAGTTTCGCGTCTGGATCGTTGGGACCTTCGTGCAAAATTAGGATATCTGGTAACTCCTTAAGCAGTTGGCGAATAGCTTGATGAAAATCCTTTTCTGAACGACGCCAAAGTTTAGTCGGTTTGCCGATAATCCCTGAGATACCAGCAATGCGGAATCCATCAACCACAGCGATTTCACCATCTAAATAGCGGATACCTCGCCCCTTTTTAAAGGTTTTAATGTCCTCTGGCGTGTTTCCCAAGATGTCATGGTTTCCTGCAACTCCAGCAACCCAGCGAAAACGACGACTGAAAGATTGCCAGACTTCGCGGACATCTCCCTCACCCCCACGCTTATCGCTTCGTGCGTAAAGATCGCCTGCCAAGATAATGCCTGTTTTCTGTGGGGATGGAATTCGTCCCAGGTTCGCTAAAGTTTCTAATTCTTCCGCGACACGATGACCGAGAAGGCGTCCATCTGTGGGATTGATACCCTGTAAATCACTAGCGATGATGATGGCGTCTAAGCCAGGTGGAAGTGAGTCAGCTTCTGCCGATAAAATCGGTAAAACTTGCTCAACCACCTGGAGATGACCTGCCGCAGCAGCAGTAATAAAGGGGATTTCATGAATGGGTTGGTCGGAAATAGAAGCAATCCGCATAGGGCTTAAGGGTAGCGTTTGCCTTGAAAAGACGTTGTCATCTTGACGCCAGTTCAACTGCGAAATTGCTGCTATTCCTGGCACTGACCGATTGGAAGCAAGATGTAGGTTTATATCAAACCTACATTATTTAAACGTTTTATAAAAGCAGGGAGTCTACTGTATTGCTCGTGAATTTGGTTTAGGCGTGTCCGAAAAGCTAGCTTTTGGTTTTTATGGAGTGCTAAATCTTGGCAGCTTTAAAAGTAACTTCATCGCCTCATCATAAGCTTGCGCCTGAGAACTTTCTAGCAGCCGTTTGACATCTTTCTAAGCACCGGCTTCCCGTTTAGCTAACGTCTCTAACGCTTTGATATGTCTCACCCCGGCTTCTTGCTTTTCCCTAATCGTTTCCTGTTTCTCTTGCTCTTCTGCCGCTTTAAATAACTGCTTGATAGTCTTTTGTGGCTGGCTTCCGAGTTGAGCCACAAGAATTAGTTCAGATAATTTATTTTTAATTTTAAGGGAAAGGTTCGCTTCTTCTTGAGCAAGCCGCAGCAAAAAGATAATAGATGATGCGATCGCTATCGCTGCATCAACACGTTCAATATCCTGTTCGTGTACAAGATATT
The DNA here is from genome assembly GCF_014695635.1 of Coleofasciculus sp. FACHB-712. Classification (NCBI taxonomy): domain Bacteria; kingdom Bacillati; phylum Cyanobacteriota; class Cyanophyceae; order Coleofasciculales; family Coleofasciculaceae; genus Coleofasciculus; species Coleofasciculus sp. FACHB-712. The sequence goes on from NZ_JACJOQ010000409.1 coordinate 5,035, forward strand.
GAGTGAGGTGCTGGGAAATCGCTACAGATTGACGCCGATCGCGCGATCGCCCGCTCATCTCCATTTAAGCTAAAAATAGCGGATCGACCCTTAGCGGAACTCCTAGCGCCAGATGAACGGGTGACGGTGGTTTCAACCAGCAGGGACAAGATGCAAGTTGACGGGACAAGGCTACAAATCCAATTGAAATCCTTGACTCCGCCCAAATTCGCAGTCCTTTATCAGATTAGATGGAATTGCTCTAGGGATATTTGAGCTTTTGCGCGTAAAATCTCCACCCTTATTTTTTATATTATTAAAGAATATTCGGAAACTTTTTTATAGTTTTGTCAATCTAAACAGGGCATGACTTTGGGAATTTATCAGCGGCTGGTCTTAAACTTGGTGAGTCCGACAATGTTAAGATACCCAAAGTTTGTCATCGTTCTGTTTTCAGCCCCCAATAGGGTTATTTTATGGTATCTTCTGGAACTGCTCGACGCCTCGGTTTTACCTGCCTTGCTGGCCTACCTTTGACAGTGTCTTTGGCTCTGCTACAACCCGTGCAGGCTCAGAACCAAATGCCTGCTTTACCAGAAGACACCAGTCAAACACAACCAGACTTAACCGATCCCAACAATCTGCGCCCGATCGATCCGGACAGTGGCTTATTGAGTATGGCAGGAGGGAACCGTTTGCTGAGTGAGGCAGATAGTGCCGTATCTTCGCAGAACTATACTCTAGCCGCCAAGAAGCTCCAAGAGGCTCGTCAGGTTTTCAACCAGTTGTCAAATTTCTATCAACAACTGGGTTCTAGTTTTTCGGGAATTGATAATCGAGTTTACGAGAGCCAGCGCCGCAAGGCTGTAGAAGCTGCTCAACTTCGAGATCGGGCAACTTATCAGCTGGCGCTGGTACATCGCGCGCAAAATCAGCCGGATTTGGCAGTACCTTTGTTAATTCAGATTGTTCGCAGTCAGCAGCCGACACGGGATCTCGGCAAGAAAGCTTATCAGCAGCTGCTAGAAATTGGATTTATCGATTCTCCTGATTCTGCACCGGCTAATTCTTCGAGCGATCGCTCCAATTCATCTTCCTCTGCACCTAAACGGTAGATTAGAATTAGCAACTTGAAGTGATACGGGAGTTTAAATGGTTAGCCCAGATCAGGTAGAGGCGATGATCAAAGCCAAAATGCCAGATGCCCAGATTCAAGTTCAGGATCTGACTGGCGGTGGCGACCATTACCAAGTGACAGTGGTTTCGTCGCAGTTTGAAGGCAAAAGGCTTGTACAACAGCACCAACTGGTTTACGGTGCTGTGCAGCAAGCGATGGCTACAGAAGCGATTCATGCTCTAGCACTGAAAACCTATACTCCCCAAGATTGGGAGGCTGCTACCAAGCAAGGTTGAACCTGAATAAAAATTGCGTTCTCGCGCACTGGCATTACACTAGAAAATAGAGGCATTCCAAGCAGAACTATGACGCCAGAACTAAAAGAGCGGATTGACAGCTTGCTCAAAGAGCATAAGATTGTGGTCTTTATGAAGGGCAATAAGCTGATGCCCCAGTGTGGTTTTTCTAACAATGTGGTACAAATTCTGAATACTTTGGGCGTACCCTACCACACGATTGATATTTTGGACGACTGGGAAATCCGGCAGGGAATTAAGGAATATTCTAATTGGCCTACCATTCCCCAAGTTTACGTTGATGGTCAGTTTGTTGGCGGCTCAGACATTCTGATTGAACTGTATCAAAAGGGCGAATTGCAGGAAATGGTTGAAGTTGCCTTAGCTTCCTAAAGCTTTGGGATACGAACTGAAAATTCCCTCCTGGTTCTTCAAATTAAGAATCCAGGAGGGAATTTTTACTGGGTTTAGGATAACTTGCGACTAAATTTAAAAGCTCATTCAAAAGCTGTGCAGCCTAAATCATCCTAAATAAAATTATTGACTGGACTAGGACGTAAACGATACTAAGGGGGAACGCTCTTTTTTCAAATTTTTCCTTATCGGCTGTATAAAAATTCCGAAGCTGCTGAACTTCAAAGATAAACAGCACCCGGAAGATCGCTGTTGTCTACCCAAACCCGATCCCTGTGGGCAATTTAACCACATTATCCACAGGCGACGATGACAAGGCTGATGCTGATAGCCTCAGCTTGACCAAAGCAGCTAACCCGAACTAATAATAGTCCGATTTAGGTTGAGTCTGGGTCATGTCAAAGTTGGATGGATCGTAAATGTAACGGGTAACTTCTTCTTCTAAGCGGTGGATGAGAAAGGGTTCCAGAACGTTAGAATGACGCATAGCTGCGAGATAGCCATCTAAAAACAGCCGCAAATCATCGAAACGATAACCCCGATTCCACATTTCGACGAGGGCGTCGGTGAGTCTTTGGTAGTAGCGGATGGTTTGAGAGTCCTGTAGCATGGTCGGAAGTATCAGGTTTGAATTAGAAGTATAAGGGGTGAAGTAGCAAGAAGGAAACTTTCGCTCTAAGCGGTTAGCTTTGATTCTGGCAACTCATTAAGGGCGCTAGGCGCTAGGCGCTAGAAAACGCAAGCGTACTTCGGGTTTGCTTCAGTTAAGGCTAGTGTCTTAACCAGAACTACAGCGGTTTGGAGTTGCGGTGCGGAAACCGAAAACGAATGCACCCCAGTTTGGTGATGAGAGAACGCTTGGTTGTGTTCCTTGAAAATTAAGGGAATAACACCAAAACTCATCCCGCCGAGAGCAGCGAGTTGCGCGATCGCTCTCACTTTAGTTTCATCGTAGAAAACTTGATCCCCAACGTCATGCCCCTGCCGAGCGATTTGTGCCATCTTTTCTAGCAAGCACTTGAATTTAGTCGTTAGCTGGTTTAAACCGCCGGTTGACAAAGACTGTCTCTGTACTAAGCAGAATTTTAAGCTTTTGTCAATAAAATTCCGGTTTTTTAACCACATTTCCGATTACCAGGATAGAGGTGCCTGTTGTCCCGTGCCTGGTATATCCAAAACGCGATTTGTCTCATGCCTTTTGCCTCACGCATGCCTTGTGCCTCACTCAGTGGGTTTCTAGTAGGAAAGACATCCTGCTTGCTTTAGCTAGGTATACTAATTTGGTCATCGGAAGCTTTTGGCATGGCATCGTTCAGTAAACTTGACTAAACGTTACCCTTCGTTAACTTTCATTTTACTGACTGCTTGGTGAAATGGCAGCTTTGACTTCAGACTCGCCCTAAATCTGTAATATTTCTTTTAAAGTATTAAAAATATAAAACAAAAGTTTGACTTTTAATAGAATTTTTTTAACTTTTAACTTTTAATTTTTAATTGTATAGCCTAGACCCCTCGTAGCCCTGGTTACAGAATCCTGACATAAGCTTTGTTAAGCTAAATCTCACCAGCTTGAAGGGAAGCATGCCACCGTGGGATCGATTTGCATTCAGATCATCGAGGGGAACCCGCACCTGCGATCGCTACTGGGCTGGCACTTACAGCAAGCAAGCTACTGGGTGTGTCAATCCGCTGGCGTTCATCAAGGTAGAGAAACGTTTTATACTCGCCAACCTGCACTCGTAATCCTTGATTCCGACCTGCCAGATGGCGATGGAATTGAATTTTGCCGATGGCTTCATCAACAGGGACAGGTACTCATCTTGATGCTGTCCGCCCGCAGTATGGAAGCCGATATTGTAGCTGGGTTAAAAGCGGGAGCCGACGATTATTTGACCAAGCCATTTGGGATGCAAGAATTTATGGCGCGGGTTGAGGCGCTAGTTCGCCGCGTTCGCGTCACAGCCGCACCGATATCCCTAGATTATGGCGACCTAAAAATAGACTTAGTGCAGCGCCGCGTCCGCTTCAAAGAAGAATTCATTGACCTGACGCCCCAAGAGTTCAGCCTGCTTTACGTTCTGGCACAGGCTGGAGGAGTAGCGCTGAGCCGTTCCGAACTACTGCGCCGCGCTTGGCCTGACGCTATCGATAATCCACGCACTATTGATACTCACGTCCTCTCCCTACGCAAGAAAATTGAAACCGATCCTCGACAACCCAGCATGATTCAAACTGTCCGCAACGTGGGCTATCGGTTTAATCCAGAGATTCTTAAGGGAGCAGAACCAGTTGCCTCAATAATTGAGAACGATTCCAAACCGCTCCCTGCTCATGCTACCCCTGCCATGCTAGGCGGACAGAACCGCCACCGCTAAGTATCAATTTTTAAGATAGATAAGATAAACTTTGCCACCCACCTCAAATCCAAGGCACTTCAGTTGTTGGGTAGATTTTCGGGCGAGGTTCTGGGATTCCCTGACTCTGACGGATCGCTTCTTGACGACGAGCGATCGCCCACTGGCGCTGTCGCCACATCACAAAGCCAGTGATAAATAGAACGGTGGGGGTCAAGCCAGCGAACACATACAAAATCCGCATTCCCAGCCCACCATAAATCCCAATGTGCAAAGTAAACAGCTCATTCATAATCCGGGTTCCTAGAGGTACCGTCAGCGCATTTTCCACCCGCAAGACCTTCCCACTGTACTGGTCGAGATAGACACGGCTACGACCATCTGGGCGGATTTCCTGGGGCAATTTCTTCGTGACCCTGACGATTCCATCCGGTTTACTAGCAAGAGAAATGAAGGTGGTTTTGCCTTCTGGCAACGCCGCATCAGCTTTGGGCAAAATTTCTTTGAGTGTCAAAGGTGACTTGCCCACTTGAGGTGTGGACGTTAAGGGAGTAGGTTGTGGCGTCTGTGTTAGCCAGTAGACTGCTGGCTCTGTTTCCGCGTGAAAAATCATTGCGGCTCCTGTGGAAGCAATCAGGAGCAGAAACACAGCAGACACGATACCCCCGACCTTATGGAGGTCATAGTTGACCAGCTGCCAGGGAGCTTGCCACCTGATCTGGAAGCCGGAAAGGAGCCTTCTCCAACCAGACCATAAAATCATCCCAGAGACGCTCAGCAGCAACAGCAACAAGCCACAAATCCCAACGACTTTCTCGCCAACCTTGCCAGCGAGGAGAGAGAAGTGGATATCATACACGAAAGTCATCAACGTACGTCCCCACTGTTGTGTGCCAAGGATGGCTCCAGTGTAGGGGTTGACATAAGCGTAGATAAACTCATCTTTCTTTGATTCCATCCCCACCGTGTATACCGAGTCTGGCTTTCGCGGCAGATCGATATAAGACAGCGTCAAGTCTGGATAGGCTGAGCGGACGATCTGTAACGCTGAATCTGGGGATATGCGATCGCGCAGGCTCTCAGAAGCCGATTCGCCTTGCAGAGCAACCTGATGTAAATGAGAATTGAGAGCGCGCTCGATCTCTTCGTGAAAGACTAAAGCGCTTCCCGTCAATCCGATTACAAGTATCAGAAGACCGAATATTACACCCACATAGCGGTGCAGTATCAATGCAAGTTTGCGTAATTTCATCAGCAAGACTTCCTTTGAATTTTGTCTTCTGGCTTCCTCAGGGCGGGTTTAATCTAATACTTTTCAGTAAGGCTAGTTCCTCTCAAATAGAGCTGAACAAATAGAGAAACATAGTCCCCCTCAAAAAAGGGGGTTGGGAGGATCTCTGAACGATGAAACTTACTCATCGAAAAGTATTGAGCTTTAACCAGAATGGCGTTGAGGATACCAGATTAACCGCTTAGCCAGAGCCTAAAACATCAAAATTCCACCCCAAATGTCCCCAACAAAGTTAAAGGCGCTCCGGGGTAAACTAAGAAGCCCTGAGAATCGTAATATTTGATATCAAAGAGATTCTTGATATTCAGAGCAGCGCGGTAATTGTTCCGCCGATAGAAGATAGCGACATCAGTTCTCAAATACGAAGGGATTTCGATGGTATTTGGAAGCTCCGCTTCCCGCGCACCCACGAAATATACTCCAGCTCCAAAACCTAACCCTTGCAAAGCACCTCTTTGGAATTCATAAGTCATCCACAAGCTAGCGCTATTATTTGGCGCGTTAACCAATTCGTCCCCTTCAGGAATGCTCTCATCTTTGCTAACAAAAGCATCCATGTGGGCATAAGATGCAATAACATTCCAACCGGGTCTAATTTCTCCCCTCACGTCCAATTCGATGCCTCGGCTCTTAACTTCTCCCGCTGCAATTGAGAAATCACTATCATTGGGATCTGCCGTGGCAACGTTTGTTTTCGTTATCTGGTAAGCTGCCAGCGTCGTGGACAATCTGCCATCTAAAAATTCGCCTTTAATTCCGGCTTCGTATTGGGTACCTCTTTCAGGCTCTATTAGCTGTCCGTTCGACGTAAAAGCAAAAATATTTGGTCGAAAAGAGCGGCTGTAACTGGCATAGAGTGAAATCGGTTCTATAGGCTGATAAACAATTCCAACACGGGGTGAAAAGGCTTCAAAGTAACGGCTGGATTTTTCAGCTTCGCTTCCATTCAAAGCGTCTGAAACATCTTCGATGTCAAGATCGACCGAATCAAATCGACCGCCAATCAGTAATTTCAGATTTGGCAACAATGTTATCTGGTCTTGTACATAGATACCTAACGTATTAGTGTTTTCTTCTCTGCCAAAGGCGTCACCGAAACTGTTTGGACGAGGAAACCCGTAAACTGGATTGTAAATATCAATTGAAGGGAAATTTGCTCTGCGTAATGTGTAGCCATTTCTAATTTTACTTAACTCAAGCCCAATGAGAAGTTGATGATTAATCGAGCCAGTATTAAATTTGCCTACCAAGTCTGTTTGCAGAGAATAATCTTCTCTGTTTTCATCAGAGTCATTATATCTTCGCCGTAAGGTGCGTCCATCTCCCTCTAATTGGAAGGTACGTGCTTGGACATTTTTACGCTCTGTATCAACGATTTGAGCTGAAAAAGCATTCCGGAGCCGCCAATTTTCGCTAAAACGGTGATCCAGAACATAACTAGCTTTATGGCTTCTATGGTTGTAACTGTCGTTGGGTTCTCCTAAATAACGACTAATGGGAAGATCAAACATCGCAGTTAGCGGTGGAAAGGCTCGGTCGAAAGTTCGATCGAGATCCAGGTACTCATACTCCAGGGTTAAGGTAGTTTTATCGGTAATCTTGAAGCTTAAGACAGGTGCAACCACGAAAAGCTCGCTGTCTACGAAATCTCTAAAACTACCCGAATTCTCATAGGCAACATTCAATCGATACAATACATTTTTGTCAGGATCGAGGGGGCCAGAAATATCTATCGATGGGCGATAGAAGTCGTAACTTCCAGCCGTAAATGAAGCGGCATAATAAGGTTCGCTCAGCGGTTGCTTGGTGATGTAATTCACGACACCACCCGGTTCAATCTGACCATAAAGCACCGAAGCTGGCCCTTTGAGAACTTCGACTCGTTCGATGTTGGCGACATCCGTTAATGAGTAAAAACCGCCATCGCTGAAACCATTTCTCAGGTTACTGGAGATGGCAAATCCCCGGATGGTGTAGTTATCAGTAGCGCCTCCATAACCCTCGCTTCGCACAACGCCGCTGACGTTGCGTGCGGCTTCTGTGATTCTTACGACTTGTTGATCCTCAATCACCTGTCGAGGGACAACCTGAATTGACTGAGGAACGTCGCGCAAGGGTGTATCGGTTCGCGTGGCGGTTGTGGCGTCAATGACTCTATATCCGCCTTCTTGCTGACCCGTGACCAGCAGTTCAATTTCTTCTGGCTCTTCAACTGAAGCATCTGCATCTGGTTGGGTTTCGTCACCAGGTTCAGCCTCTGAAGGGGTCTGGGGCGACTCAGAAGGCTCAAAGTCAGCCGTCTCTGGCGTTTGGCTAGGAGGGGAAGCCTCTGCTGTTTCGGAGGCGGTTGTTAAGCTGAGTACCACTCCTTGCGGACTCGGCACGACTTCTGCGACTGGCAGTTCTGCGACGCCTTTGATCGTTACCCGAACACTGTTGCCATACAAGCGGTTTACGGTTAAAGAAGTTATGCCGAAAGCTGGGTTGTCCTGAGTAAACGTATCCCCTTCTGGAAGGCTTAGCTGGGCGTTAAGCAGGTCAATGAGCAGGGTTTGGTCATAGCTGGATGTGACCACTTGGGGCGCTGCTCCATTTGTCGTCTGCAAAATCACTTGCAAGCCGTCGGGCGTTGAGTTGAGTTGCACGCCTGTGACTACGACATCAGCTCGTACTGGCTGAGCCACTGTCATGACAACTGAGCCTGCGAGCAACAAGCCAGGAAGTAATTGCTGTAGTTTCATTCCGTTTCCACACACCTAATTTATGCACCCAGGTCTTGGTTAACAAGCCTGATTTTTATTGCAATTAATTATCATTAGTGTGGTTAAGATAAAACGACGCCTGTGCAAAAGTCAAGTGGAAAAATTTAGAGGCATCGCCTAAGAGAAAGATTGACAAATGGCTAGTTTTGGACACTTGTTCTTCAGTAATTGGCTCAAGCTTAACTTCTTTAAACATTGGTTAAAGAAGTTAAGCAAGCGAATAATTGACAAAACCTCATAAAAGTGTTTTCTCTAATTAAGAAAGTTATTCAAGAAAGGCGAATTTAATCCACCAGCAGGCTGGTTTAGAGTGGAGAACGATTGCTTTTCGCCTTGTTAATCGATCCGATGGCTACAAAATATTGAGTCTTAGAGAAATCACGAGGGCGATCGCAGCCAATCTCTACACGCACCGACTCAACACGCGCCAACTCAACACGCGAAACTAGAGTGTCTGAAAAATCAGCGAAAAAACCCTAACACACTTAGTGACTCCTGAAGCGCGACTCCTGAAGCGGCGGCGCGGGTCAAAAATCTATCACATCAAATTCAAAAAAACGCTGAGAGGCTGAGCGACGCTCAGCCTCTCGATTCAGGCTATGGCTGAAGTTTTTTGATCAGCGCCAGTGCTTCTTTGGACTCATCTGGCTTGCCTTGCGTAGCGAAGAGTTCAGAGGCTTTCTGAAGGTCTTCAATCGCTTTATTATCTTCCTCTAGCTGAGCATAAGCGATTCCTCGCTGATAGTAAGCTTCTGCTTGATCGGGCTTTAGTTTGATAACTTCGCTGTAATCAGCGATCGCTCCGGCGTCGTCTTCTAACTCAGTCCGAGCTAGCCCTCGATTCAAATAAGCTTCATCATCCTTGGGATCGAGTTGCAGCACTTTGCTGTAATCAGCGATCGCTTTCTCGTAGTCCTCTAGCTCAACAAGAGCTACGGCTCGGTTATAGTAAGCTTCCGTATCATTGGGATTTACTTCTAGCACCTTCGACAACAGATCGACGGCTGCCTTGTAGTCTCCCGCATCAAGTTTGTCCAAACCCTGTTGGAGCAGCGCCTCAGGATTCCCTTGGAGGCGGGGACTGCTGGGAGCAGGTGGTTTAATTTGAGGACTGGTAGACGCAGGCGGTTTAATTTGAGGACTGGTAGGAGCAGACGGTTTAATTTGGGGACTAGTAGGAGCGGGGGATGGTTTGATTTGAGGACTGGTAGGAGTGGGGGATGGTTTAGTTTGGGCACGAACTACAGGGTTCACTCCACCCACTCCGATAACAACTCCTAGAATTGCGATCGCTGTCTTGATGTTCATAAATCTACTTAGTGACGAGTGATTGGGTATTCAACAATCAGTTCAAGAGTCTATACCCACTCTGGTTGAGAGGCAATTATTCATTGTTCGTAGTAGCTGAACCCGATGATTCTGCTGAGGAAGGTGCAGCTCTCCGCCGCCGCGCCCGTGGAGCTTGTTGTGCCTGACTTGCTGAACCGGCTTCCAGACGCCGCTGCCGCCGCGCCCGTGGGGCTTGCCGTGACGGTCTAGAGGTCGAACTAGAGGCAGATTCCACCCGACGCCGCCGTGCCCGTGGGGCTTGCTGGGACGGACTGGCAGCCGCAGATTCGACCCGCCGCCGAGAACGACGCGGCGTTTCTGAGGCACTCCTGGAAGAAGATGCTGTTTCCAGACGCCGTCGCCGACTAATCCGGCGTGTTTCCGAGGCACTTGTGGAAGAAGATGCTGTTTCTAAACGCCGCCGCCGACTAATCCGGCGTGTTTCCGAGGCACTCGTGGAAGAAGATGCTGTTTCCAGACGCCTCCGCCGAGAACGACGCGGCGTTTCCGAGGCACTCGTGGAAGAAGAAGCCGTTTCCAAACGCCGCCGCCGACTAATCCGGCGTGTTTCCGAAGCACTCGTGGAAGAAGATGCTGTTTCCAAACGCCGCCGCCGCCGGGGAGTCGATGACTCCGAGCTACGGCTGGAAGATGCCGATTCTGTGCGACGACGTTCGCGAGAACGACGCGATCGCTCCGATCCTTCTAGCTGAAAATCAACTGAAGCCACAACCCCCTGTCGTCTACCAGAGGAAGAATCGAACTTCCAATTTCTGGCGGCTCTCACGGCAGCTTCATCAAGTTCGCTGCTACCGCTGGAACGCGACAGCCGAACATTAGTGACATTTCCTTTGTCGTCAACATCAACACTGACCTTGGATGCGCCTTCGACGCCTTGCCGTCTCGCATTGCTTGGATAGTCGGGCTTGTCACATTTAACACAACCGATTCGGCTCGATCCCGATCTCCTCGAAGGACGTTCTTCATCCCTCTCTCTCGGCTCAGTTCTTGGCTCGGTTCTTGGCTCAGTCCTCGGTTTGAAATTTTCCGGAACTATCGCTACATCCCTTCCGCTTCCCGGTTCTTTGCTGGTGCCAGTGCCACTACCCGTACTAGCGCCCCTACCGCTTCCTTGTCCTGAGCCTGTACTAGAGCTACTACCCGTACCAGTGCCCCTACCGTTTCCTTGTCCTGAGCCTTCAGTGCTACTACCTGTACCAGTGCCCCTACCGCTTCCTTGTCCTGAGCCTTCAGTGCTACTACCTGTACCAGAACCACTTCCTAGCAGACTTCCCGTTCCGGCAGCCACAGTAGAGCCGCCAATGGCACTGCTTTTCTCAGTTTGGCTAGCGCTATTTCCTGCACTTTCTTGAGTTTGTCTGGAGCCGGTAATTCCTCTAACTAAATCTCTAAATCTTTCAGACGTTTGTTGCTGGAAAGAAGGACTCGCCTGTGTTGGAGCTGCTGGCTTGTCACTCTGTGGAGACGGCGCAACGGCAACCGAGCTAGACTGGGGAATCGGTTTCGAGTTACTGGCTCGATTGGGTTCGTCAGTGCGTTCCAAAGACGTCTTTTCTACTGGTGTGGGTGGCACGCTTGCCACTCGATCGGGATCGACTCGTTGCTCGACTCGTTTGGGCGTTTGAGAGGGTCGGAACGGAGGTAAATTTACTGCAAGCGGCTGTCGCACTGGCTGCGGTACCACTTCAGGGCGTGTAGGCGCGGGTTGCGACGCTACTAGTGGAGAGCGAGCGATCGCTTTTGGTTCCGTGCGAGGTTGAGATGCTGGCGTAGCTGTACTGGTATCGGGTGTACTGCTTTGACTCGAACTCTCTGCTGCAACTGAACCTTCTTCCGATTCCTGCCTAGAACCCGTAAGTATGCGAGAACCTCCGGCTGCAACTGAACTTGCTGCCGATGGCGTCTGCTCTTGTTGATCTTCTTTTGGTGTATCTTCCTCTGGTTCCAAAGCTTCAAGGCTCTCAGGATCGAGAACCACAACTTCCATTGGCTCTTCTGCAATAATGTCAGATGTTTTCACCCAACGATTGCTCATCGCCAATACTCCGATATGGAGCGCTAGGGAACCGATGAGGCTATAGGCAATAAAAGACCTCAGAGCCTCTTCTTCTTTTTCTCGCTGCTGAACAGCAACAGTTGACAAGCCCATATATTATTGCAAGTTATTTGCACTTGTTTGGTCAAGGTAAGATGCACTGAAGTAAATGTCAAGAGGGAGAACCAGGAAAATGGGCTGTTATCACCTTAGCCAAACCCTCTCCAAACCTTTCCTTGATAGGCTTCTCAACCTTTTCAACAGTTCCGTTAAAATTACTTAACAAAAATCATTATTCCCCAAGTTGTGGAGAACTGCTTGACATAGATTCTCATTAGGTTTAATTTCTCTTGAGAACTTCTATCAGCTTTAAGACTCAAGTAAGCTGGTAGGCTAAGCCTTGTTGAGTGCCCTAGAGAAACTTAGATGGGAATTAGTAATCTTTTTGCGGCGGGCGGCGTGGTCATGTGGCCACTCCTAGCATTTTCTATATTAGCGATCGCCCTAGTAATAGAGCGTTCAAGATTTTGGTATGGCATTAACCGACGGCAAGGTCGGGTTGTCCGAGACGTGATGAAGCTTTATCAGCACGATCCCGAAGCTGCTGTGCATCGGCTCAAGCAGAATGCTGACTTGCCGATTGCGCGAATCTTTTTGGCAGCATTGGAACTGGAACAACCCAATCCAGAAGAATTTCGATTAGCGCTAGAAAGTGAAGCGCAAGCAGAGTTACCGGGATTGAAGCGATTCAATGTGGTGTTTGAAACGATCATCGCCCTGTCCCCTCTGCTGGGGTTGCTGGGAACGGTTTTAGGATTGATTAACTCCTTTGCCTCGCTGACGCTAGGGAGCGTCGGAGGTAGCCAGACGGTCGGTGTTACAGCAGGGATTAGTGAGGCATTAGTTTCCACCGCCACCGGGTTAATTGTTGCTATTTTTGCCCTAGTATTCTCCAATGCCTTTCGCGGGTTTTATCAGAGGCAGATGGCACACATTCAAGAGTACGGCGGTCAGTTAGAACTGTTATACCGCCGCCGTTATGAAAAAGGAGAGCCTTCTTATGCGACTACCCGATGAGCCGGATATCCCAGTGCAGATTAACATCGTGCCGATGATCGATGTAATCTTCGCCATTTTGACCTTTTTCATCATGTCCACGCTGTTTTTGACCCGTTCAGAAGGACTATCGGTAAATTTGCCGAAAGCAGCGACCGGACAATCTCAAAAATCGACACCCGTAACGGTGTCAATTGACGAAGAGGGAGAAATCGCACTGAACCGCCAGCCCGTTGATTTAGAGGAACTGGAAACCGGAGTGCGATCGCTAATTCCATCTGAGCAAGAAACCCTTGTCGTGCTAAATGCTGATGAAGGAGTTAATCACGGTCAAGTCGTGGCGGTGATGGATCAGCTGCGTAAAGTTAAAGGTGCAAAATTAGCGATCGCTACGAAGAAATAATCCGTCCATTGGGTAAAAGATTATTTGTTATCAGTCGATAGTCATTAGTTTGTTCCTACTAACTAATGACTTATCACCAATGACAATTACTAATTACCCTTAACCCCAATCTTGAGCAGCTTGTGCTTCTGCTTGGATAAAGCGATCGCGTAAATTAGCCCAGTCTAGTTGCGTTGCTGAGACATCCTCAAGCAACTGCCCATCCTGCAAATACAAAACCCGATTGCAAAACATTTGGGCTAAATCTAACTGGTGATTGACCATCACCACTGTCGTTTTTCCCTCGTTGCACAGTTGTGTCAATACTTGCAGGACGTAAGCAGCACGACCCGCATCTAGGGCAGACGTTGGCTCATCAAATAATAAAATTTTAGGTTCAATCATCAAGGCGCGAACAATTCCAACCAATTGCCGCTGTCCTTGCGACAGTTGCACTTCCGTCCGCCCTAACCAATCTTCTGGAAGGTGCAATTGCTCGATCCATTTGAGCAATTGTTGCTGAATTACCTGTTTTGTGACTCCTTGCAAAACCAGAGGATAAGCTAAGGCATCTCTAACCGTCATTCCCAAAAGTTTTGGTTCTTGAGAAACCAACATAACCTGCCGACGCAACGGGATAACCGGAAGCTTTCGGTAATCTTGATTTTCTAGGTAAATTGTGCCAGCAGTGGGTTCTAATAGCCGGTTTAATAGCCGCAATAGCGAGGTTTTTCCGGCACCAGAAGGGCCAATTAAACACAAGCGATCGCCCGGAAATACCTCAAACGAAATCTCCTTCAATAAATACTGCGAACCAACTGGCGCTGCAAGGCTTACCCGTTCCAGCCGCAGCAAATTTTTTTGTGCTTTCGTGTCTTCGTAGTTCAAAAAATTATGTTAATTGTCCTTGTGTAGTCGCCATCCAAATTGTCCACGCATCTGTAACAAAAAGCAGCAGCAAGAACACTAACAAAATTAGATACATCCAAGGCTGAGACAAAGGACGAACATCAGTTGTATCAATTCCCGTCTTGTCTTCCACCAGTTTAACTAACCGAGCAAAGCCAACGACCCGCATCGGGAGCAAATAAGCTTTTTGCTCTGACTTACTTACAAAGTAATAAACGATTCCACCTTGCCCTGTCGAGCGAAATTTTAAATCTTTGACTTCTGCCCAAGCTAACGACCAACCCTTGCGGAAGAAAACGGGAACCCAGCGAGGATAAGTGACCTGGATTTTTTCATCATCCACAATTACCCGTTCGCTGAGGACGCCAGATAATGGGACTAACCCTAAGGCAATTCCCAGCCACAGCAACCAAGGCGGTACAGGTGACGCAGATGCCTGTGACAAAAACGGTAGCGGAATCGTCAGTGCCAGGTAAAGTGCTATCAACGTGATGCGAATCAGGGGGGAAATGCGAAAAACGAAATGAGTGGGTTGCGCTGATTCCGACTGGGCTGATTCCGACTGTAAATCAAGATTTTGTGACACGCTTTATAACCCAAAATCTAAAATTTAAAACTGAAATTGTTTTATTTTTGCGGCGTCCAAACCGTTTGAGTGCCTTGTCCCCAAAATCCATCAAATTTGGTTACTTTGACATCTCCTAAAACCTGGGTTTGACAAGCTAAGCGACGGTTTGCCGTGGGAGAATGAGGAGGAAGCGATCGCCTGGTTTTATCTTTCCAGTTGGCTTCGGAAACGTTTCCTTCTACTGCCACTGCACAGGTGCCACAGGTGCCAATTCCCTGGCAGTTAATGATTTTTGCCTTGCCATTGTAGAGGTCGATGCCATTTTCCAGTAGCACTTTACGCAGGTTAGCACCCGTACTGCACTCAAACGTTTTTCCTTGAGCTGTTACCTTTGGCATAATGATGGATTCAACGAGCCTCTTGAGTGACGATTTATCTTCACTTTATTTTTACAGTTCTTTACAAAATTAGCTGTTAAATTTTCTCCCTCGGCGACAACTTCCCATGCACTCAGATCAAACAAACCGAATTTGGATTTACGACACGACGTTACGCGACGGTGCCCAACGCGAAGGGCTATCGTTATCACTCGAAGACAAGTTGCGAATTGCCCGAAAGCTAGATAAGTTGGGTGTTCCGTTTATTGAAGGCGGTTGGCCTGGGGCGAATCCCAAAGATGTACAATTTTTTTGGCAATTGAAAGAAGAACCGCTTTCCTCAGCGGAAGTTGTCGCTTTTTGCTCTACTCGCCGTCCAAATACAACTGCGGCAGAAGATCCGATGTTGCAGCCGATTCTCGCGGCGGGAACCCGCTGGGTGACAATTTTTGGTAAATCGTGGGATTTACAGGTTATAGAGGGTCTGAAGACCAGCTTAGAAGAAAATCTGGCGATGATTGGAGATACGATTGAATATCTCCGCAGTCAGGGGCGGCGGGTGATTTACGATGCCGAACACTGGTTTGATGGCTATAAGCACAATCGGGATTATGCCCTCAAGACCTTAGAAACCGCGATCGCAGCCGGTGCAGAATGGCTCGTTTTCTGCGATACCAATGGCGGCACGCTTCCTCACGAAATTAGCCAAATTGTCCGGGATGTCGCCAGTGTAATTGGAATCAGCGCTCAGCAGTCAGAAGCCAACAGTGAGTTCAAAACTCGAAACTTACCGCTTCTCGGCATTCACACGCACAATGATTCTGATACAGCGGTAGCGAATGCTTTAGCAGCCGTCATGGAAGGAGCCAGAATGGTGCAAGGCACAATCAACGGCTACGGCGAACGCTGCGGGAATGCTAACCTTTGCTCTGTGATTCCCAATTTGCAACTCAAACTGGGATATGACTGTATTCAAGACGAACAACTGCTACATCTGACAGCTGCCAGTCGTTCAATCAGCGAAGTCGTCAATCTTGCTCCCGATGAACACGCACCCTTTGTGGGTCGTTCTGCGTTTGCTCACAAAGGCGGCATCCACGTTTCAGCGGTTGAGCGCAACCCGTTAACTTACGAACATATTCAGCCAGAACAAGTCGGCAACGAGCGTCGAATTGTGATTTCCGACCAAGCTGGATTAAGTAATATTTTGGCAAAGGCTCGCAGCTTTGGTATTGACTTAGATAAGCAAGATCCCGCCTGTCGCCAACTTTTACGCCGCCTCAAGGAACTGGAGAATGAAGGCTATCAGTTTGAAGCAGCAGAAGCAAGTTTCGATTTGCTGATGCGCGAGGCATTGGGGCAGCGACAGCAAATGTTTGAACTCAAAGGCTTTCAAGTCCACTGCGATATCGTCAGGAATGCAAACGCCCTTGCTACTGTGAAAGTCGCTGTCAATGGCAAAGATATTTTGGAAGCTGCGGAAGCAAATGGTCCCGTTTCGGCGTTGGATGCTGCATTACGCAAAGCTTTAGTCAATTTCTATCCAGAAATTGCTGTATTTCACTTGACCGACTACAAAGTGCGGATTCTCGACAGTGGCGCGGGGACTTCAGCCAAAACTCGTGTTCTCGTGGAATCTAGCAATGGTCATCAGCGCTGGGCAACTGTAGGGGTTTCTAGCAATATTCTGGAAGCTTCTTATCAGGCAGTCGTCGAGGGAATTGAGTACGGTTTGCTGTTGCAATCTTCAGCAAGTCGGACGACAGAAGTTGCAACGACACAATTGTAGAAACCAGAGTAACTTACCTCTTTCTCGATAAGTTTTGATGGCGATCGCGTGATGAGAAAATCCTCAGGCGCGATCGCTTTCTCATCCGCCACAATAAAGCTAAACCAGTGCGAGGGAGAGAAGATGACTTTAACTGCCCAGCAACTAGATGCGATGATGCCTGATGCCAGTCAACTGTACAGTGATGAGCCAGAAATGGAAAGTTCTTTACACTATATGCAACTGCTGTTGCTTGTCACTTGTCTGGAATGGCTGTGGCGCGAAAGAGAGGATTTTTTTATCGGTGCCAATCTCACGATTTATTTTAGTCGGCAACAACTGAGAAA
>NZ_JACJOQ010000041.1:0-3619 GCF_014695635.1 Coleofasciculus sp. FACHB-712
GCATCAGGCTGGTAAGGCAAAATCTGGAGGGCAAGCCCAGCCAGTTCGTTCCCCGAAGTATAGCCAGGAACCGCCGCGTTAATGACACGATAGTTGCCTTCCCGAATCCGTAGCGGCAAGGCGAGTGCTTTCACCCGTTCTGGCTTGTAGTAGGGCAAGAAATCCGGGCGAAATTTCTCTGGAGAAGCTTTCTGCTGCTTTACCCGTATATTCAGACTACCTTCGAGCTTATGGGCAAACGTGGTTGCGTTATTGGAACTCATTTGACCAAAAGCTGTAGAACCGCCCAAAATGAAAATCCGAATTTCATCTTTGGGTTTCGCTTGAGAAACCGGCTGGTCATCACGAAAACCCTGTTCGTTAATGCGCCAGAATTTGCTCTGTTGATTTCCTGCCAGCTGATATCCCACTGATAAACGCCGTTTGGCAACCAGACGCCCAGAATTCGGTAAACCCCCGTAGGTTTGCTGGTTTTGATCGAGGAATTTAAGGCGGTAAGCGGTAACTTCTGTCGGTTCACCTTCATAGGCTGCCAATTCAGCATTTTTGCCCGCAACGCTCACAGCAACCCGTGCAAGCAGTTCCAAGAGAATCAAAATGAGGGGCAAAGCTAGGAGTAGGATGAGGAGCGAAGGCGGCTGGCGGCGTTTTTGATAAGGTTTGTAGCGGGACTTTTTAAACATCAAGTAATGAACCTCAAATGACCAACGAACAAAGGAAGTAAAAGGCAAAAAAGGGATGATTAAATGCTTGCCTTTCGCTTTCATGAGTTGCCGGTGGAGTCAGGCAGAATAACAAAAGTAAAGATTAACTCAATCCCGGCATTCGTTATCCCACTGCGATCCCAGTATGCAGCAATTTCGTTGCTAAACTTAACACCAGGGTAGATGACCACTTATGATTAATGAGTTATACCGATTGGCTTTCCTCTAATGCTGGTGCGGAATTAGAGACTTGTGAATGGGGAAGTGTATCAATCATTAAACGTACAAAACTAGACATCTTAGCATCAAATGTCCTACAAGTTATTATTCGTTTGCTTGGGCAATATTTGCCGGTCGCCTGCGGCAGAAAACATCATGAACCATTTGATTGAGCAAGCAAACTTAGGGGAACGGATCATCTGCGATTCTGCCGGTACAGCTGGTTATCACATTGGTCGTTCCCCCGACCGACGCATGGGAGTAGCCGCAGGACACAAAGGAATTAAACTCCAAGGTCAAGCGCGGCAGTTTCAAAGGTCTGACTTTGAGGACTTTGACCTGATTCTGGCAATGGATCGGGAGAATTACCGCGATATCCTCTCCCTTGACCCATCAGGGCAGTATCGGGACAAGGTGCGGCTGATGTGTGACTTTTGCACCCGCCATACTGCAACTGAGGTTCCTGACCCCTACTACGGTGGCCCGGAGGGGTTTAACCAAGTCATCGATTTACTTTTAGATGCCTGTGAGGGTCTGCTACAACACGTTAGTCATACTAATCGCTAATGGGCTAATTAGATTCAACAATTAGCCATTAGCAATTGACTATTCCACCAGATGATGCTCTAAGGCAAAACGCACCAGTTCGGCTCGGTTGCTAGTTTCCGTTTTTCTCAGCAGGTTGCTGACGTGCTTTTCCACCGTCCGAGGACTGAGGTGCAACTCGTTGCCGATGTCGGCGTTAGATAAACCCTTAGTGAGTAAATCGAGAACTTCCTGTTCTCGCTGAGTTAGGTTGAATGAGTTTGAAGGAGTATGTTGGGGAAGCCCAGGAGCTTCCACTTCCTTCTCTGGTGTGGCAACAGCATGAATCAGCGATCGCCATTCGACTTGAATCATCTGCGATCGCTCTAAAAGATTGCGAATCACGGCCCCCAACTCATCCAACTCAAACGGCTTGGGCAGATACAGATCGCAGCCTAATTGGTAGCCCCGAATCCGTTCTGAGGTCGTTGCACGCTCCGTTAAGAAAATTACTGGTAATAGACGAAACGCTGGGCGTTGACGGAGACGCCGCACCAGTTCATAGCCATCCATCCGGGGCATCATAATGTCTGTTACCAGCAAATGAGGATGATATGACTCAACTAAACTGAGAGCTGCTTGACCATCCTCAGCTGTAATAACTGAGTAGCCAGACATTTCCAGATAATCGCATATAGAAAGCCGAATTCCTGGATCGTCATCGGCAACCACGATGAGCAAAGGCATGGGCACAGAGGAAGAGCGTACATAACCCCTAGAATAGGTCAAGTCCATCCTAAAAGTGGGAACACTGTTCTGCCTCTTAAGGTGAAAACTGACCAATGCGTGAAAATCAACTGAAACGGAAACTCAAGCGAGGTGAGGTTGTCCTCGGCCCGTTCATCAACTGCGCCTATCCGGCTTTTATAGAAATCTGCGGACACGCAGGATTTGACTTTGCCGTGATTGACATGGAACACGGTGCCCTCAACACACTGGTTGCCGAAGACCTGTGCCGTGCAGCCGACTGCGTGGGATTGGCACCGATTGTACGCATCCGCAAGAACGACGCACCGCAAATTCAACGGGCACTGGACATCGGCAGTGCCGGTGTTCAAGTGCCTCAGATAGAAACTCAGTCCGACGCAGCGGATGTTGTGCGTGGTGCCAAATATAGCCCTCTTGGTTCGCGCGGACTTTCATTTTACACCCGTGCTGGCGTGTACGCAGCAGCAGGGACGCAAATTACAAATCAGCTCAACGAAGAATCTCTGATTGTCGTTCACGTCGAAGGGATTCGCGGCGTCGAAAATATTGAAGAAATTGTCAGCGTGCCCCACATTGATGTCATTTTCCTCGGTCCTTATGACTTGTCGCAGTCTTTGGGCATTCCGGGGCAAGTGCAAGACTCGCAGGTAATTGAGCTGATGCAAAAATGCGTTACCACGATTCGCAAGGCTGGGAAATCTGCGGGCACATTTGCCGATAATCCTGAAACAGCGAAGCAGTGGATTGATGCCGGAGTTCAGTACATAACTCTCGGTGTGGATGTCGGTATTTTCCTGCGAGCGTGCGAGGCTTTGGTAAAAGCAGTGCGAACTTAAGGCTGCCAGTTCAGTAAAATCCCAGAGAAGGAAGAAATATGTAAAACTATATCTAAATTTTTACATTTCACTGAGTCGTTGGGAGGGAATCTTTATCAAAAATTTGTATTAATTTTGTATCATAAACAACCAAGTTAAAAATTCTAAGTTTATGCTTAAAGAATAGCCTTCCTAAAGTAGGAAGGAAAACTGGGGATCGAAGCGTACTGGAGAAAAAGCGATGCAAACGCTACCGGGATCGACGGATTTGGCTTATGCCATGATGTTTACCTTACACAAAGTCCATTCCGTAAAGATAGAAGGTTTTAAGCCATTCTTTAGCGATCTTCCTGTTGACCCTTACATCAAGAATAATTATCGTTTCAGAAGATTATCTCGGTTCAAAGTATTTGGAAATGACTTAGTCAAACTACCGCATGGTTACTTGTTTCAAAGCAAGCAATACAATCCATTAGTCGGCGATATCAAGCGAGAGTATGCCGAACTAGATGATGCCATTACGAAGCTTGAAGATTTCAAAAAACTTGTTTTGGCATTTATTGATTACTGCCAACTCGACCCAGAAGC
>NZ_JACJOQ010000410.1:0-2220 GCF_014695635.1 Coleofasciculus sp. FACHB-712
AATCGTTAGGTAATGTATCAGCATATACGTTATGCTCGTTGCTGGCAGTTGTTCGATCGGGAGACGACATAAAATCTCCTCAAAGTCACTAGCAGTGTGAGTAGGAAAGCAAGGTTAACTTAATCCCAAATCACCCGTCTAAGTGTATTAAAAACAACTTTATCCAGAGAGAATATTAAGAATCTATCTAAATTGGTAAGGAAGCATGAGTAGCCAAGCATATCGCTCAACCTGCTTGACACGCCATAAAAATATAGGGGTGACTTTCAATCTCACCCCTACTCGGTTGGTTTTAGAAAAAGACAGTTATTAAACCTAAGTTGGGATAACTTTTAACACCTCATCTATTCCCAATTAGGACTTCTACCAAAATTAATTTTGTTCGCGTTCGTGCGAGAAAACGGGAGTTTTTGAGGATGTTATTCCGACTTCTTCACCTTCATGAGAGCCTTCCGGTTCTTTGAGAAGAAACGCACAAAGACTAGCCGAAATTAAGCCAACAATTCCTAGCATCTGGAAAAATATGCGATCGCCCGCAGCATCTTGAGGTAAAAAGCTATAGACGGTCAGGAAAATAACCGCTCCTACGTTGCCATAAGCACCCACGTTCCCAGCAATCTGACCCGTTACGCGCCGCTTAATCAGGGGAACGATGGCAAAGGTCGCACCTTCTGCTGCCATGACAAAGAAGGAAGCAATCATGGTCACAATAACTACCCCGAACAGGGGTATATTTGCACCCAGAGAGCTAAACACTAGATAGCCAATTCCCGTGCCAGCAAGCGTTGCCGCCAGCGTCCACTTCCGGCTGCCAATCTTGTCAGAAATTAAGCCGCCTCCTGGACGAGCCGCCAAGTTCATAAAGGCATAAGTTCCGGCAACGCCTGCTGCTAGCGCCTCTGTCAATCCAAAGCCTCTTTGAAAAAACGTTGGGAGCATGGAAACAACAGCTAGCTCTGAGCCAAAACAGGCAAGATAAGCAATTTCTAAATTGACGACTTGACCAAATTGATAGCGCTCTTCAGCAGAGTAGCGCTTTTTACCAGTCATCAAGCTGTGATTTGCTTTCCAACAGTTATAAGCTTGGAATACATACAAGCACAGCAGCAGAAACCAGGTGACATACAGTTGAGTGATATTAAGAAATTTAACTTGATTTAAGCGCCAAGCAATGACGCCCAAAACGCCGACTAAGGGAATGTTGCTAAGTAATAGAAACCAGAAGTCTTTCTGGGTAGTCACTTCTATTCCGGCGCTGCTTTGGGGACGTTGGTAAACCTTACCTGGAGGAGTATCTTGGACGTTTAAGTAATAAACAATTCCGTAGATAGCGGCAACAATTCCGGTGAGCGCGATCGCAAACCGCCAGTTAACTTGACCTGCCCCTAAAAAGGCAGCTGCTGTGGCAATTGTCGGGAGGGTAAACGCTGCACCTGCCGAGCCAAAGTTGCCCCAGCCGCCATAAATGCCTTCTGCTAAGCCAATTTCTTTCGGGGGAAACCATTCCGCCACCATCCGAATGCCAATCACAAATCCACACCCAACGATGCTCAGCGCTAAGCGGCTTAATACTAATTGGGAAAAATTCTGTGCAAATGCAAACATCAGGCAAGGAATCGCCGCATAAATTAAAAGGCATGAATAGGTGATCCGAGGACCGTAGCGATCCAGAATCATGCCGACAATAATTCGAGCCGGAACGGTGAGCGCAACGTTACAAATAGCGAGAGTTCTGAGTTGGGCTTCATTTAAACCTAAATCTGCTTTCACCGCTGTGGCAAAAGGGGCGAAGTTGAACCAAACGACAAAGGTTAAAAAGAATGCAAACCAGGTCAGGTGTAAGATGCGGTATCGACCGCTAAATGACCATAATCCGGACATTTCAGAACCTCTTCTTTTCAAGTAAAGTATGCATCAAAGCGGGAACTGTTCTTGGGTTAGCGTAAATTTTATAGATTCAATCGGGGATATAAATCCTAGGTAAAAAATTTACGTAATTAGGCGCTTGCCACGGGGTTCGGTCTATTTTTTGCTTGAAAGTTTTCAAACATAAAATCTCACCTTATCGAGCCGAGCTGCCGAACGTTAGTTTTTTTAGCAATAAGCGCTTCTGTTAGAGTAATGAACTGAATAATCTGAGTTCGTAGAATTTGTTACAAAAGACAGATTTCTTTTGAAATCTCTATCTTGTTAGGTATTGTATCTGTATTGTGAAGTATT
>NZ_JACJOQ010000411.1:0-7848 GCF_014695635.1 Coleofasciculus sp. FACHB-712
ATGTTTTTATCTAAACCCGAACTCGTGTGGACGCGAAAATACTCAGTAAAGAAATAATCAGGACTGCCATAGTTAGCGATCGCGCTCATGAACAGCAGATCCGTCACATCCTGCATGGGAGCAAGCGCCGTTAATTTCAGTCCCGGATACATAGGAGGCGGAAGTAGAGCGGATTGTGACATTTGCGCGGTCGGTTGATGTTGGATAAAAAATTATTTGTTGCGATCGACAAACTTCTTGTCACTCGGACTAAAAAGCTTGAAAGCTTGTAGAATCCCAACTGGGATTTAGATAATCATCCTTTTCAGATCGTCCTATACAGCGACTTATTATTTTAGCTTTAAAAAGATATCATTTCAATAGGTAATGGTTACTGCCTGTACCTTTTAAAATGACGAAGATTTGTTAATAGAAACAAATATATTTTATTCTAAAATTATTCAACACCAATTAATCAATTCATTCTAATTAACGCCAGTTACTCAAAAATTATAACCAACTCCAATTAAAAGTCCGACATCAGCATTGCGATTAGTGGGGAAGCCTGCATTTGCCCGTACCGTGCCCGTTAAGTCTCTTGATAACGGAACATCAACGCCGCCAGAAATAAGTGGACTGATATTCAGACCATCGGCAATCCTGAGCATGACTCCTCCACCCAGGAAAGGGGAGATAATAGTTTGTCCAGATGCACCGCGAATGGGAAACTCACCAGTCAGGGCAATCATCGAAGTTGCAGTGCGATCGCCAAATATGATTGTGGCATCGTGCAAAGATAGGTTGTCCGTAAATCCGACCTTGGTCAGAATCGCTAGACCTCCCGTTCCTAGGGCAGTCGTATCACCCGCTAGTCCGATAGCACCTCCAAGACCGATATAGCTGCGCCGGGGACGAGATTCTGGTTCGGGATTGACCTGCGCTTTCAGCGGTGCATTTGTTTGTGAAGGGACTGCATCTGATTGCTGCAAAACACCTTTAAAAGTAGCCTCAGGGGTTGACAGTGAACCTGCTGACTGGGCGTAGGATTGTGCTGGCTCTAAGATAGCGGAGCTAACTAAGCAGACAAGACTCAGTTTTAGAAAACTTACAAAAGGCTGCAACATCATTTTTTTACTCATGATTGATTATAGGCGTTGCTCAAAGAGGAATGCTTTCCTGAGCAAAATGGAACAATTAACCTGTCCACCCCTTTTCCGAAATGAAGTGTCCAAACGGTAACGCCGCTGAGGTGTCAAAAAACAGTCATCATAAAGATTGAATCATGTGGGCGCGATCGCTTATATTGGCATAAATGCAGAGCAAAAATAGATGTTGGATTTCAAGAGCGTCAACCCAATCTATGGCGATGGGCGATCGCACTGACAAGCTCGTACACATTATCCAATGTGTAAACCATTGTTTTCGGGATGAGTATTCACTAATTCCTTAGCTATCTGAAATGCAAATGGGAGGAAAGCTTCGACTTCACCAGCATCTTTGTTGTTAAGCATCGTCACACCCATTAAATTCTTATTAGATTTGATATGAGCGCACCTTGCTCTCAAGTCAATGAGGTAACTTTTCAAAAGCATCTTTTTTTGAAATTTACTTGCAAACTGCGATTCGTATTTCGCCAAGAAAATATCCAGTTCTTTTCGAGGCTTAGTACCATCAAAAAGCATAATTTCAAAAATCTTAAATAGAGATAAATATCGGTATTGTAGAGGAATTCTTTCATCAAGACTGTCTGCAAGCAGCTTAACTTCATTTCTACAGTTGAGTGTATTCTGAAAACCAGCAACAAACAACTCATTGGGAAATTTCCATTGATTGTTTAGAGTTTCATTAGTAACTATGTTCAGGTTGGGAGGCATATCTTCCTCTATAAAATTGAAACAAGAAAATGGACATAGGGCAACTTTATTGTCGTAAATAAGTCTCAAGGTAGAAACTGTATGTTCTTTTGCTATCTGTATTCTTCTTCCGACAATCTCTGGTATTTCATGAGGCATATCTGGAGAAATATGCGGAACTTTTATACGAATAAAATGCAAAACTTGATTTGTACCGAATAAAGCAAGTTGATAAACATCGCCCGAAAATTCAAGATCAATTGATGCTATTGGTTCTTTATCTCCTTTGTCAGTATATTCATTGAGCATTGGTTCAACAAAGTAATACCAGTAACCGTTAGGCATTATAGATTCCCTACTTTTTCTATTATCTATTAGTGGCTTGTACGAAAATATATGTTTAAGGCTAAACATATAACCTTCCTTCGCTCCGCTGCCAAACTCATTCATTGATTTTCTGGCTGTTCATCGTACAAATACCGTGATACTTGCAGCCTGACTATAGATTATGCGGCAACAACAGCGTACCGCAGCACTTCTAACACCTCAATGGGATCGCAACCATACAAACCTGCTCCCCAGGCTGCATTTTTCTCAACAACTGCCCATCCTCTTCCTTGAATCATACCTACGTCAATTACTGTTGCCTGAATAATCTTTACCCGTTCATCTGATAGTAGAGTTTCGATGAACTCCCGAACCTCGCACTCTTCCTCTTCAGTATGTACAAAATCATTCTCTCGCTGTAACTCTCCATCGCGGAGATAGACTGAGAATGTTTTCAGAGAGCGATTCAAAATAAAACAACGAAACTCCTTTTTCCACTCCACAATTTCCGCTATTAGCACCGGCATCTCATCGGGATAATCGCTTGGCAATTCCTTACCTTGATAAACGCGGGCAGGGAAACTTTTGTCGTTTGGCGGTTTGATAAAAGCTGCTTTTTCTATGCTCCGTGCTTCACCGAGGGTACTGAGATAAACCCAACGCTTCCGATATTCTTCAGGTAAATTGGATAACCAATCATCTGGTGCGTCAAGTAAGCGAAGTCCAAGTTGCTCCGCTATCATTTCTGTCATTAATGCTTCCACATACAAGACTGGTTCGGGTACAAGTTTTAATTCATCAGGTAGCCGCCAGTTCATTAATCGCTCAACTCGCCAACCCAAACGATTAGCTGCACGCCATAAAGCCTGAGAATCGTCAGTGTAGCGAGGAGTCAAAATCAGAGTTGGCATCAGTTACAAAGTCTTTAAATGCTAGCAGGCAATCTCTAATTATAAGCAAGCCACCGGGGAGGTACTGCCCCTCCTACCTCTGCCTTATCAGCACAGTGCCTCACTTCTGGGCTTCCAGTGCTTCATGTAATGAAGTAGCGTCCTCAGCACATATCCATAAATACGAGTACTGCCATCTTTCCATCCCACATGACAAGCTGATAGCGATCGCATCCTTGGAATGCTAACAGCTAAACTCGTATTGGCGTATATGCAAAGCAGAAGTATATGTTGGGTTTCCTTGCGTTAACTCAAGCTATGGCGATGAGCGATCGCATTGCACCAGGATCTTTTGTCAATCTGCTCCAATATGTTGTTAAGGCACTGTCTCGACTGCATTACGGAATGCTTCAACGGCAAACGGCAATTCTCCCACGACAAACGCTAGCTCCTCAGGATTGGCAACAAGAAAGCCGAGATTATCGAGGTAAGCCAAGCACAGGAACACCTGCTTGAGGTTTGTGTAATCAGCAGGCAATGGTTTGACGGTTTCGTAACCCTGTAAAAAGGCTTTCCGTTGTTGCTCCTCAAGTTCCATAAGCGCTAAAGCGAGGTCATAAAGGTAAAAGCCGAAACCACAACGGTCAAAGTCAATGATGCAAACCTTTTCGTCGCAGAGTAAGTAGTTACCCGAATGAAAGTCGGCATGAATAACACCAAAACTGTCTTGCTTACGTTCCAGTTGAGCAAAATGAGTGATTATATGGCTGGCATTGACCTTCAGACTGTTCAGGTCACTTTTATCTAGTTCGGTGTTGCTTAAAGCCGTATACAACACCTCTAAACGCCCACTAAAATGGGCTTCATCAAACGTTTGGCGTTTGAAGCCTTCGGACAGTTCAAACTGTTGCGAGTGTATGTGAAGTTGTGCCATCAGAGAGCCTACTTTTGCAAGCTGATCATCGGTCAAAATGTCCACAGTAGGTGAAATTTTCCCTTCTACCCAGGACATGAGCGTACACAGCGTTTCTGGCTTGCTATCAGCAGGTACGCCTGTGACTAGCTCTCCGTTTAAATTAACAATAGGTTTAGGGAGTACCAAGGTAGTTTCGCTTTGCAAACTGCTTAACCAAGCTAGTTCTGAAGATATAGCAACTCGGTCATGATATGCAGATGTGTGCAGACGTAGTACATAGGATTTATCGTCAGCATCTACTTTAAAGTTAGTGTTACTTGCTCCGCCTAAGCGCGTTAGCTGAGCATTTTCTAAACCATAGTTACGAAGTGCTTCAATTGCAAGGTGTAAAAACGTTTTGTCATTCATCATCTATGGTTGTTCATCATCCAATGAATCGACTGGAATGAAACAGACAAATTCCCATCGTTAGTATATGTACCTCAGCACCAGCCTATCGAGACTGGTGTTTTGCTCTTTAGCTATCTCCGACCGTTGCTTTTTTACTTCAAGGTCTAGCTTGATGCTGAGTATCATCTTGGTTGTCATCCCAAAAGGATACTCTGACTAGAGTAGCTAATGAATAATCAGCAGCTCTGAGAAACTTGTGTCAGCCGTCTTGAACCTAAAACTCAACACCAAAATCTATATCAGTTAGTCCACCGGGAAGGTACTGCCCCTCCTACAGCAATGTTGTAAGCATTGCACCTCGCTTTTCGGTCTCCAGTGGAAATAATGGGTGGTATAGGAGTTGAACCTATCTCTGCGGATTAAAAGCCCGCTGCACAGCCGCTATGCCAACCACCCGCACAAACGAAACTGCCAGAGTGGGACTCGAACCCACAACCCTCCGATTAACAGTCGGACGCTCAGCCATCGAGCTATCTGGCATTAACCCCTTACCCAAGAGTCGAACTTGGCTACCATTCTTAGGAGGAATAGGTCTGCATCCCGCAGGCAAGGGAAGTTTTACCCCGTGCAAGTCTGCAAAGCGTTGGTTTAGTCGGTTAACAGCCGAGTGTGTATGCTTTACCTGTTAGGGCACGGGTGAGAATTGGCTCCGGGAGTAGGACTTGAACCTACAACGACGCGGTTAACAGCCGCGAACTCTGCTATTGAGCTATCCCGGAATAACCCCTCGCCCAAGAGTCGAACTTGGTCGCCAGCCTTCGGAGGGCTAGGTCTGCATCCCGCAAGCAAGGGAAACCCCTCTGGATGGAGTCGAACCATCAAGTCCGGCGTTCGTAGCACCAGATCCTATTCCGTTGGCAGAGGGAAATCCACTGGGAAGGTACTGCCCCTTCTATAGCCGCGTTATCAGCACGGTGCTTCGCTTTTCAGCCTCCAGTGGACAAAGGAAGATGGAGGAATCGAACCTCTACGACATCACTGCCGTACCACGGTTTTCAAGGCCGCTTGCCGTCCATTCGGCGGCATCTTCCGAGTTGAATAACGGAAGCTGGAGGAGTCGAACCCCTACAGTTATTCACTGCACTCCTGTGTTCGAGACAGGTTGCCGTCCTCTCGGCAGCAGCTTCCATTCAGGGGCGTCTGACGGGAATCGAACCCGCTATGACTGGTTCCACAAACCAGCGCCGCTACCGCTTTGGCTTCAGACACCATGATGGAGCCAAGGAGAATCGAACTCCTGACCTCTTGCGTGCAAAGCAAGCGCTCTACCAATTGAGCTATGACCCCTAAATTTGGTGGATACTGGTCAGAATCGAACTGACATCTTTCTACTTGCAAGGTAGACGCTCTACCAATTGAGCTACAGACCCGTATTTTGTGTTGTTGAATGCGATCGCATTCTCGCGTGCAAGTTATCAGAGCATTTTGCGTTTTCTCAGTTACTAGAGGGACTCCGCCGATGAGTTGTTACACACTCTTTAAAGGATGGCTACCTTGAAGCAAACCTGCCGGGTTCTTTGCACTCCTCGTTCTCAAACGCCCGCTGTGTTTGAACAGCGTTACTTTTCCTCTCGTACTAAAGTATGTAGGCTCTAGTGATTGGGTCACGCAAGATGCGATCGCCGTTATTGCAAAATATCAACAAACCAACTTAATTCACCTCCTTAAATTAAGAAGCGTTAAACCAGCGCCTCCACTAGGATTTGAACCTAGGACAATCACTTTAGAAGAGTGCTGCTCTTTCCCCTGAGCTATGGAGGCAATCTAAATTGGTAGTCCTGGCAGGATTTGAACCCGCAACCCCTTGCTTGTAAGGCAAACGCTCCACCATTGAGCTACAGGACTACGAAAGCGAGTGATGGGATTTGAACCCATGCGCTGAGTGTGGCGCACTCAGATGCTAGCCGCTACATCACACCCGCATATTTAACAGAGCGGACAACGGGACTCGAACCCGTATCATAAGCTTGGAAGGCTAATGTGCTAGCCATTGCACCATATCCGCATATCTAAAATCTGAAACTGCTTGAGGCGTTGATTCTAGTTGTGAGGGAATCTTATTTTTCTGATGAAAATCGACTTTGAAATTCTCCAAATATTCTGCTTTCTTTAGAAGAGTCAAGTACAGAAAATAGGACGCTTCTGAATCTCCCCCAAAATTGACCCTTGGGTAATAAGAAATCTGCAAACATTTGGGCAACCATTGACGGGTCATTTTTGAATACGCCACATCCCCAAGCACCTAGAACCAGTGCATCGCAATCATGATAGACAGCTAAACTTAACAATTTTGCACCGCGACTATACAGAACTTCGGGTATTTTTTCAGCGTCCTTGGGTTGGTTTCTCCAAATGGCACCAGCATTAGGAGCCGGACTTGTTATGAAATCAACCAGATAAGGTTTCTCCAAAAGCGTTCCATCATCTTTTCGGAAGATTGGACAACCGGGTGAGTAGATGATGCGATCGGAGTATAGGAGCGATCGCTGAGAACGATGGAAATCGTAGTATTCGGGACATTTTAACAGGCTTTTATAAAGTGCCGAACTACGCGCCAGACTCTCTTCTTGGGCTTGAGCGCCTTTGAGAAATCCACCTCCAGGGTTTTTAGCAGAAGCAAAATTGAGAACGGCAATTTTTTGAAAGTTTTGCGATCGCGTTATGCGTTCTGCTCCCATCAGAGTTGTCTCATTCCTAACCTCAAATTCTATATTTGAGAATTGAGGAGAGCTAGAGAGAACGTTTTGTTTGATACTTGAGAGGGTATCGGGTTCGTAGTATTTTGTCTGAGCGAGACAGGATACCAGTTCTTGACCAATATTGACCTGTTTACCTTCAGGACAGAAGTAGTAGCCTGCTTCGAGAATTTCTAGCGTGTCTTGAGCGATCGCAATCCGCCTCATGATTTCTGCTCTAATTCGTTAGCACAAAATTAACAGACGATTAGCCTCTGCATTTTAGCGATGCCATTCAGTTCAACAAGATATAGAGAAGAAGTGAGCTAAAGCATCTGTAACCGTCATCGTTGTCATATTTCCCTCCTCTTTAAACTCAAAAAATAGACTGTTAGCATAGCCACACCCAAGCAGATGGCGAGACTCGAACTCGCATAGGCAGTTTACAAGGCTGCTGTGTTGCCATTAACACCACACCTGCAATCAGAAAGCAGACGGCGGGGGTTGTTCGCGTCAGCGTTCCCGTTCGGCGTTAGCCGTTACCGAAGGCTAGGGTACACACATCAAGGGCTTACCATGCCCTTATGTTTCCGGTTACGCCACATCTGCTTGAAGCAGGCGGCGAGAGTCGAACTCGCATCAGAAGATTACGAAACTTCTATGCTTGCCATTGCACCACGCCTGCAATTTGGTGGCGGGGGCAGGAGTTGAACCTGCTGATAAGAGGCTTATGAGACCTCCAAGCCTACCCTGGCTAC
>NZ_JACJOQ010000412.1:0-1844 GCF_014695635.1 Coleofasciculus sp. FACHB-712
GACATTTGTTTATCTAGAGCCAGCACGGGTACTTCTAGACATTCAAGCTTCTGTAGAAAAGAGATTGTAACCATGACTGTTAAAGCCATCCCGTCATACTCCATTAAAATGTTTCGCTATCGAGTACATTGTCTGTCGCGGGATCTTTGGCAAGCAACAGATCCCGTATGTCGGGTAAATCTGGCTTTACAGTTAGCAGACGCGGCTACATCGCTGGCTAGGCTAGAAGTGCTGGAAGCGCAAAAATTGCAGCAAGTTTCTTCGATCCATCCGATTTCCAGTTCTACCGATCCCTAGCTATAAATTTCAGCGTGAGATGTTGAGAGCGATTGCTTTCTAGCAAAAACAGGGTTGGCGATCGCGTTGTTGGCTCTACTGACTATTTCTGTTCTTTGGATTTCCACTCAAGCCACTTTCTCACAATTACTATGATGAGACGCTGTGCTTCTAGTAAGGACATAGGATTCTTCGGTGGCTCAGACTTCTCAACCCCGTGACGTGCATCATCGCCAATCGCGCCAGGACTCTGAGCCGTCCGAGAGAAGCATTCTGTCTTCTTTTTGGTAGCCCAGCCATCTTCTGTGATTCTTTTACCAACGTCTTCTTGAACGACTTCGTAAACTTTGTAAAGATTAACCCAGTCTTTACGCTCAGTTAAAATCCGAAAAACTTTTTTTATTTTATCGTCTGGCTCTGCACCTGCAATTTTGATCCAAGTTTCTAAGTAGCTAGGGTGTTGGGAAAAGTCCTCACTTCCATCCCATTGGATATCGAAACCGAAGTCTTCAATAGTCCAAGTTGCTGAAAGTAGACACTCTCGATTCCTCTTTCCGTCTTCATCAACTCGAACAATGACATCAAGTGTAAATGGTTTAACATCTCCAAAATAAACCATTGCCGCTGCATTTATCCGCATCAAAAGTTCAGTGGCACAGGCACACACTTGAACCTCATCTGTTATCAAGTCAAAGCGTGAAGAACTTAGGTAATAACTCCCCTCTTCTTTAATCACACTGCATTCGGGTGAACGAAGTAAATCGGTAAGATTCCTAAGATAGGATTCTTTGCCCTCCAGTAGAACTAGCCATTTCCCTTTCATTAATAACCTCGCCAAACAATAGCCGTCTTGTCATTACTACCATTAACTAACATTTGTTTCTCAGGACTAAAAGCAACAGAGAAAACTATTTCTGAATGCCCTGTGAGGGTGCAAATTTCTTTTCCTCTGCCCAGCCGCCAAATTATGATAATTTTGTTTTCACCCAATTCCAATGTTAGGGTCAGATTTCGTGCGGATTTAGGTGAAATTCACTCGCAAATACAGTTACACGGGCTGGGAGCATGATAGTTATTGATGATATTGCACAATTTTTAGATCGATTCTTTGCCGTTCATCGCTTTGGGGACGACCAAGGTGGCATTTATCACCCTTCAACGCGCCCGATTCGTCGGATAGGATTAGCCTTAGAACCTTGGGCGGGGTTAGAAAAATGGGCGAAATCTAAACGAATAGATGCTTTATTTTTACATCGTCCTTGGAAGCTAGAACCGGGAAGATTAGCACCGGATATGGGTATTTTGGCGTATCATCTGGCTTTTGACGAACGCATGACACTGGGTTTTAATCCTCGACTTGCCGATGTGCTGGGGATGTCGGCATTGGAGGTGTTGGGAGAAAAGGAAGGACGACCGATTGGTACGATTGGAGACATTGCTGTACAGAGTTTTGTGAGTTACTGCGATCGCGTTCGGGAAATCTTCGGCGGATACGATAAAACTCTTGCGAGTAGTGAAAGCGACATCCAGCGAGTCGCAGTCGTTGGGGCAATGACTGATGCGCTAAT
>NZ_JACJOQ010000413.1:0-5715 GCF_014695635.1 Coleofasciculus sp. FACHB-712
TCACCTGGGTGCAATAAGAAAACATCGCCATTGTGAGGAGACAAAATCTTGACGCCACTAGAGACAAAACTTGGTTGATGCTGCCTTGCTAACCACTCATCGTACTCTGGAGGCAACTTTGCAGTCCCTGACTGACGCTCATAATCGCTAATATCTTCTGCGTAAAAATATTCTTGCACTACTGAGGGACAATCTGGGGTAGGGCGTAAGCCAGAAATTGCACAGATTGGGCGTTGCACCAGATTTTCTGGAGGGGGAAAGATGGCAGGTTCTCGATTCTGATGGAGGTGTAACATGATGCGATTCCAGAGGGGTGCTGCACCTGTCACCCCCGAAACTTGTCGCATGGGATCGCCGTTAAAATTGCCCACCCACACGGCTACGGTGTAGTCGGTGGTAAACCCAACCGTCCAAGTATCTCGAAAATCCGAGGAAGTGCCTGTTTTAACTGCTGCGGGGAATGGTAAAGCTAGCACCGAGTCTACCCCAAAGGCACTTGCACGAGCATGGCGATCGCTTAACATATCCGCAATTAATCCCCAGGTTGAAGGGTTAGCAGATGGCAGCCTGGAAGGTCTTCGGTTGCTATATGGCAGGTTGGAGAATGTTGTGACTAGCGGGGTGGCTTCTCCACGTCTTGCTAAAGTAACATACGCCCTCGTTAACTCCCATAAACTGACTTCACCGCTACCCAAAATTAGTCCCAATCCGTAATGTTCGGGCGACCGATTTAAATGCTCAAACCCTAATTGATGCAGATGATTTAGAAAATTTTGCACGCCAACTTTTTCTAATACCCGCACCGCCGGAACATTCAGGGAATTTGCCAAAGCTACGCGAACTCGTACTGGCCCTAAAAAAGTTTCATCATAATCTGTAGGACTGTAGAGTTTCGCGCCGGGAATCGCGTAATGTGTTGGCACATCCGCCAAGATAGTATTCGGGCGAATCGTGCGGTTTTGTAGGGCATATTCATATAAAAAAGGCTTCAAAGTAGAACCGGGTTGACGTAATGCCTGTACCCCGTCGTTGCGACCGAGTTGTGCTTCATTAAAGTAATCGGGAGAACCCACATAAGCCAAAACTTCCCCCGTGTGGTTGTCAATGACTAAGGCAGCAGCATGATGAACATTATTGGGGGTGAGGGTACGAATCACTTGCTGCACTTGCGCTTCCACAAATTGCTGCAAAGGGCGATCGATGCTGGTGCGGATCTGGGACATCCGATTGGGGATAGCGCTTTCTGGGGCTTTGCTCGAAGATTTTTGATTTTGAATTGAAGAATTAGATAGTTGATTAGATACCCAAAATAAAAAATGAGGGGCGGCAATAATTCCCTGTTGTCTCGGTGCTAGGGAAATCTCTTCTTTGTAAGCTCGATCTGCTTGTGCGCGAGTAATATAACCGTCTTCAACCATGCGATTCAGAACATAAATCTGCCGCTTTTTAAGGCGTTTCCAATGGTCGTAGGGATTGAAGTAAGTGGGATTATTCGGAACAGCAGCGAGAAGACTTGCTTGGGCAAGATTAAGTTCGCTTGCTGGAATATCGAAATAGTTACGGGATGCAGCTTCTAACCCATAGATATTCCCCCCCATTGGCAGGCGATTGATGTAAGCAGAGAGGATTGCATCTTTATTCATCCCGGCGGCGATGCGCCAAGATAGCCAAATTTCGCGCAACTTGCCCGGTAAGGTGCGGGGAACGGGATCTAACATCCGCGCTAGTTGCATCGTAATCGTGGATGCACCGGAGGTAATCCTTTTCGCCTGAAGTGAATCTTTAAGCGATCGCGCTACAGCCTTCAGATCCAGCGCCCCGTGATGATAATATGAGCCATCTTCAGCAGCTAGAATCGCGTTGATAAAGTGGGGCGAAACTTGATTCAGCGGCACCACAGCGGTATGCTCTTGGTCGCGGGTCAGCAATCTTCCTAAAGGAAGTCCATTGCGATCGCTAAATTCAATCGCTTGCGTATCCTGGGCAATATCTTTGGCACGAACGGGTGCCAGATAAGGAAGCGATCGCACGGTTAAACCCAGCAACACTAAAGCCAAGAATCCGCGAAATTTCTTGTTTCTCCCCCAACGCCAAAAGAGTTCCTGCATTTGGATTTGCCACTGCTTGGGTTGTCTCATCGCTTAACCCTTTCGCCAACGAAGACTTACCCCCTTATCTTCATTGTGGCGATCGCCTTTACCGGATGAGGGTGTTTTTAGGGGATGCGCGATCGCATCTTCCCTCTAAGCGCTTGAAACTGGCAGATGGTACGCTTCCACCTCAAGAGAATGATGAGTAATTCTTCCTAATCATCCACTAGGGTCAGCCAATCGGATGAAGCAAGTACCCTTAAACCGCCGTAGTTTTGTAGTAATACAAGTAACTCATCTATAAAAAGATACGGTAGCCATTATGAAGATTGTTCTGCACACTTATGGTTCGTTAGGCGATTTGCATCCTTATATAGCGATCGCCTTAGAATTAAAGGCACGCGGGCATCAAGCAGTAATTGCCACCGCTGAGTTCTACCATAACAAAATCGAAGCGGCTGGTCTTGAGTTCCACCCAGTCCGTCCCGATTTTCCCACAGACGTTGAACAGCAACGAGAACTTGTGCGTCTGATCATGGACAAGCAAAACGGTACAGAATACGTCTTTCGCCAAGCAATCTTACCCTATGTCCAAGAAACTTATGAGGATCTGATGTCGGCAGTGCGCGATGCAGACCTGTTGGTGACACACCCCCTCAGCTTCGCAGCAACGCCCGTTGTTGAGAAAACGGGAATTCGTTGGGTTTCCAGCGTACTGTCTCCGATGTCGTTCCTCTCCGCCTACGATCCCCCAGTAGTGGCGACTTTCCCCAGTTGGCTGAATCTACGCATACTTGGCCCTGGGTTTAATGGAGCGCTCATCCGCCTCGCTAAAAATCGTTTCAGCTCGTGGGATGAACCCCTGCGACAGTTACGGACACAGCTTGGTTTATCTCCCCTTGCTGATTCTATGTTTGAAGGGATGAACTCCCCCGACTTAGTGCTGGCTTTATTTTCAGAAGCTCTCGCAACTCCTCAACCCGACTGGCCAAAACAGACTTGCGTTACCGGATTTACTTTCTACGATCGCAATGGCGATACTGGTCTATCTCCGGAACTGGCATCATTTTTGGATGCGGGAGATCCGCCAATTGTGTTTACTTTGGGAAGTTCCGCCGTGTGGGTTGCTGACAAGTTTTACCTCGAAAGTGCCAAAGCTGCCTTAAAGTTGGGCTATCGGGCTGTATTGCTGGTTGGCAACAATAACCCCTCTCTGCCAAAAGAGTTGCAATCTAAAGATATTGGTGTTTTTGACTACGCTCCCTACTCGGAACTGTTTCATCGGGCTGCTGCTATTGTGCATCAAGGAGGCGTGGGCACAACCGCGCAGGTATTGCGTTCCGGTCGCCCGATGTTGGTCGTACCCTTTAGTAACGACCAACCAGACAATGCTGCACGGATTACTCGTTTAGGAGTCGGACGGACTATCGATCGCGATCGCTACACTGCTTCTCGTGCGGCTAAGGAACTCGATCGCCTATTACGCGAACCTCGCTACCAGGCTAAAGCCGCAGAAGTTGGCAATAAGGTACGAGCAGAAAGCGGGGTTAAAGTTGCCTGCGATGCAATCGAAGCACAATTGAAAAAAGATAAGAACGCTACCAACCTTCAAAGTGCGTCCGTCTCGCCTGTTTAACTATTTTGTAGAGAGATGCGATCGCGCTTTAGAAGATTGGAGCGATTTGGATAGACGCGATCGCATCTTTGAATCAGGAAAATTTGTCAAACCCTTAATGACTAAACAAGGGGATTCCATTCTATAAGTTTATGTTATAACATATGTAGTTACTATCCAATTAAGAGGTGATAGTATGCATACTCTAAAAATTCGACGGATTGGCAATTCTTTAGGAGCAACCTTCCCTAAAGAAGTATTGCAAAAGCTAAATGTCAGTGAGGGAGACAGCATTTTCCTGACAGAAACTCCAGATGGAGTTCAAATAACTGCTTACGATCCTGATTTTGAAGCCGCAATGCAGGCTTTTGCAGAGACCCGTAAAAACTACCGCAATGCCTTTCGTGAATTAGCTAAATGAAGGAACCCAGATGGGTGCCTGAGACAGCAGTAAGCGCCATACATGAAGAGCTAATTGCAGAACATGGGGGGAGGTCTGGATTGAGAGATGCAGGGTTACTTTCAGCGAGTCTAGCCAGACCTCGGCACTTATTCTCTTACAGTGAAAATGCAAAGCTGTTTGATCTGGCAGCAGCCTACGGCTATGGTCTGGCAAAAAATCATAGTTTCGTCGATGGCAACAAGCGAATCGCTCTTGCTGTCATCGACGTTTTTTTACGACTGAATGGCTATAAATTAGTGGCACCAGAACCAGAAGCGGTAGTAATGATGAACTATGTAGTGGAAGGAGTGGAGAATCAAGATAGCCTAGCCGCTTGGATTGCGGAAAAATCTCAAAAATTCTAAGTTGTATTAAAAGATGCTAGCCGTATTGAATGATATTTAGTAAACTCTCTTGTGGTTAACAACTAGAAATGGTATATTTGTAATAATCGTACGACAAATACAAAAATTGATATATTTTGAGTAGCTGCTAGCAATTTTACCTAGCAGATGCTTTGTAGCAAATATTTTTTCTTGATAGTTAAACTCCCTTGGCTTTAAGCCAAGGGAGTTTAACTATCAACCAGGCGATCCACTTCAAAAGCGTCATGTTGGTCGCCCCTTAAATATCTAGGGTTGTAAATTACGTAATACAACTCACTTAACTGGGCATATTTTGTCTGCTTCTCGTCGTATCCTCCCCTGTAAGTTTGAGAAACGACTTTTAATACAAAAATTGGGACAACATAATTTTCTTCCCACAAAAACACAGCTTAAAAGTCCCTTAGCATTTTTACGCCGTTCTACGTTCAAGCTGAGAATACCATCAGGAACGATAGTAGTTTGATGAACTCTATTTGTCATGTGGTAGATACCCATATTTACCCCAAAAAATCAGTCCATGCGCTATTGCAAAGGAAAGTAAGAATCGCTCTCAGCAAGTTGGAACTAGGTTTTGCAGTTCATTATCCGGCGTTGCTGAAAAGTAATGATTTTTCCACGAAGGAATCTGCTTGTGAAATAGCTATAGCATTACCAAATCAGCAACGCCCATTATCCATAGGGGTATCGTCAGAATCAGGTAGTTCTGTTGAGGATGCTAGATAAGGCAATGGGTCTTACTGCTTTCCCTAGAATTGTTGCCTAGAGCTTAGCCGAGCGTGAGTAGCGTTAGCTCAGCATAAAGTAAAGATTTTAAGCGTAATGATTCAGCTACCCGGAAGACTGAGTAGTTGAGATGTAGACCTCTTGTTAGTGAGTCATGTAGGGGTAACTCTTGTGGTTTCCTCTCCGATGAATTACCTGCAATGAGGGGAGACGTTGTGACAGTTTCAATTCCTGATACAGACTCGCTATCTTCCCTCCTTGCAGAGGATAGTACAGATAAATCCTTTCAACAGATAGGCACGATCGTGAGAATTTGGATGCGGTTTCTGGTTGTCGTAGCATTCGTACTGGGAATAGCCGGATGTGGCGTGATTAATCTCTCTGGAAATGAACCACTTCCAGCAGTTCCTTCTCTAGCGACGCCGCAACTACCAGACTGGATTGAAGAAATTAGTCCGA
>NZ_JACJOQ010000414.1:0-25317 GCF_014695635.1 Coleofasciculus sp. FACHB-712
AAGCTTGATGGGTTTGGTAGCGCTGAAATAAGCTCTGCAATTGCTCTAGGCTGCTGTGTAACGGGTCAAAAGTCAAAGTACCTTCTTGGCAAAGAACGGTATGAATCGGAACGGCTTGCACCACGCAATTACTATAAGCAAGAACTGACAATCCTTTCACAAAGTCAGCATCCCAAGGTACTTGCTCAGGGGTTTGATTCTGACTTGCCAGCCAGTTGATCAGTTGCGATCGCGCGATTCCCGGCAAAATTCCAGCATCTAGAGGCGGCGTCCACCACTTACCATCCCGCCATCCCCAAAGATTGCCCGTACTGGTTTCTAACCAATTTCCCTTATCATCGACCAAAATTGCTTCTGTCGCTCCCATCTGCTGAGCTTTTCCCAATGCCAGCCAAGCAGGCAGGTAGTTCCCCGTTTTATGTTCGGGAATTGAGCGGCAAAATAACGGCTCTGCCGCTAACCAACTTTTAATACCATATTTTTGTCTTTCTATCAATTCATCGGGAAAAAACCGCCCGCTAATCCACTCTCGCCCATCGGGAAATAGAGTAATTCTGAGAACGGGGAAGTGTGGGATTAACGCTTCTGCTTGTTGCCGTAATTGTTCCCAGTCTGGCTGCTGCCAGTCAAACGTTTGCACGCTGCAACAGAGGCGATCGCAATGTCCTTTCCAGTTAGTCAGCGGACTCTCCAACGACTGCTCGTAAACCCGCAGCGTTGTAAACACCTTCGCTCCATAAAGTAACCCCGGATCGTCAATCGCTAATTCCAGGGTTCCCGACTCAATCAGGTTGCCGTTATACCAGTACATCTCATCACCTTTGGGTGAATACAATATACTTCAACATACTACATAAAGGCGACAAACGCTACACAAACGTCCTTTTGTACGTGCAACGCGAGACTTTTGAAACCCGCTTCGGTCGGGTTTAGTCTGTATAGATGCGAATTCTCTTCCCCCTTTTTACAGGCTGTATAGTGACTTTTTATTTGACGTGGAGACAGATCAGTGTCGTTAAAGAGGCAAAGCTAAACCTGGCTTGCTTTTTCCGCTCAATCTAAATTGGCAATGCTGCTGGTCAAATGCTAGCTCGTTGAGTAATCTTTCTCTGTAATCCTGCAATCGGGAAAGTTTTGCTCAGTGACACGAAATTGTCTCGACGCCATTTAATTTGGCACTGTACATCAACGTTGAAAAGGTGATTGATGAGCAAAAATGTCCTGAGTTTTCAGAATGGTTTCAACTCAGGCGGCAAGGAGCTATTAAACCGAAATTTATTAATGATTGACGTGATTAGGTCGATTCCATCTTCATGACGATGAACCCAGCTAAATTAAGCACAAGACTCGCAATGTATTAAGACTTTTTTTGGAGATGCGATCGCCTTCAACAACTATGTTAATTTCTGTTCTCTTTGAGTAATTTAGCTATCTCAATCTAAATGCTGAACAGCTTAGCGTTTTGGGAAAGGATAGCTTCGATATTATCCTCACTGAAAGCTAACGTGTTTTCCTTTTTATCGATATTGTGGCTAGAAGTTTGATAGTAAACTAATAATCGTTAAAAAACTTTGGTAGTATATTTTTGTGTCAAAAAAAGCTAATAATACAAATTACTTATCGTTATGACTTTTAATAACTCTACCAGGACTGACAAAAGAAATTCCTTGGTTGGATGCAGCACTAATCATAACGGCTTCAACGACAGGCTCAGAAACTTTCTTTTTAGCTATCCACTCAACAATAAAGTTAGCTCCTAACCCCCCAGTGGTGTCAGTTCTCGCTACAACAAAATCTGTAGAAGCTAGAGAACCAAGTTCCACAGGGCGATCTAAATAGTGCTTGATTAATTTTCCCTCTGTATCATAGTAGCGCACTGAAGTGACAATGATGGGATTGCTCAAATCCGTATTGCGAATACTAAGAGTGGCTGATAAATATAAAACTTCCTTCTGGTTTTCGTAATAAATATGAGAATAGATAGGGACATAGATAGTTTGCCCCATCGCTATCTTACTATTGTCATCCAACGTTACCACCCTGAGTTGGGGTTGAGTCACCTGACCCATATTAGATTGTGGCTTCTGTGGAATCCCCGGTAAACTGCAAGAGGCAAGGACAATGAGTGCTAGGGTCGAAGAAAAATACAAATAAAGCTTCATTAGAGGTAATTGTTAGATTATTAGAGGTAATTGTACAGTGCCGAATTAAATGACTTCGAGACAATTTCGTGGCACTGAGCAAAACTTTCCCGATTGTAGAATTACAGAGAAAGATTACTCAACGCTCTACATTTGACCATCAGCATTGCCAATTTAGATTGAGCGGAAAAAGCAAGCCAGGTTTAGCTTTGCCTCTTTAACGACACTAATCTGTCTCCACGTCAAATAAAAAGTCACTGTACAATTAGTGAGTTCGATGCTGGATATTTCATAAAAATTACCGTTGCCAATACAACTAACTTGAATCCAGAAATCTCAAAACCATAAAGGTAAAGAAAAGAATAACCATCCGAATAAACACGGTCCTTTCTTGCAGAGAATTATGTTGATAAAATGAAGATGTCAGTAATTCTCACCAAGGCAGCATAAACACAAGAATTACCTGCCTGGGCAGGTAATTTCGTAATGCGATCGCCATTGACCTTAGTTACAACGCGATCGCAATTGCATCTGTCTGACAACGCGATCGCATCCCCAACTAGGAGACTATATTGAAAGAATTTCTAGCCAAGCTAGCGATTGTTGCAGCGAATGCCGCTGCCTCGACAGGCTTCGTGACGTGCTGCTGGAAGCCTGCCAAAATCGCACGCTCGCAATCCTCGCTTCTGGCATACGCCGTCAGTGCTACCGCTGAAATCTGTCCTCCTTGCTCTGGCGTCATTGCTCTAATTTTGCCGATCAACGTGTAGCCATCCTCATCGGGCATCCCAATGTCGCTCACTAAGACATCTGGTTTTACCTGTTGCAGCGCTAAGAGTGCCTCCTGTACCGATGCTACTGCTGTTACCCTCGCTCCATACTGTTCAAGCGCGATCGCGAGAAAATCTCGGCTATCAGCCTCGTCATCTACAACCAACACCTGTAACCCTTCCAGTACAGTGCTGAAGCTTGATGAAGGCTGTGTACTAACTGGGGCTTCTAGCTCAGGCTTGAGTCCTTTCAACTCAGTCTTCATCATCAGCGGCAGTTTCACCGTAAAGATTGCCCCTTGCCCCTCCCCAGGACTATCAACACAGACAGTTCCGCCGTGTAGTTCGGTGAGGTGACGAACAATTGCCAAACCCAAACCAAGCCCTGTTTGCGATCGCGTGCTGGTACTATCAGCTTGACGGAAGCGCTCGAAGACATAGGGCAGAAAGTCAGCCTCGATTCCTTTGCCTGTATCGCTCACCTCAATCTGGGCGTAGGAGCCAGTGCAATCGAGCTTGATTTCCACTCGTCCCCCGGAGGGTGTGAACTTGATCCCATTCGAGAGCAAGTTCCAGATAATCTGCTGCAAGCGGTTTGGATCGCCGACAACCAAACCAACGGCAGGATCGAGTACCGATTCCAGTCGAATGCTTTTAGCCGCTGCGGCTAGATGTACCGTCTCCATCGCCGCTTGAACAATTGAGATCAGATTAACCGGGCACACATTCAAGGAAAGTTTGCCTCGAATCATCCGCGACACATCCAGAAGATCCTCAATCAACTCTGCCTGTAACTTAGCGTTGCGCTCAATGGTTTCCAGGGCGCGGGCAGTCGTTGCTGCGTTCAACTTCTGAGTGCGAAGCATCCCCGACCATCCGATAATTGGGTTGAGGGGCGATCGCAATTCGTGAGAAAGTACCGCCAAAAACTCGTCTTTCATGCGGTTCGCCGCCTCTGCCTCGGCGCGTGCCGCTTGTTCGCTAGCCAACAGTCGGGCACGTTCTTCCTCCGCTCGCTTGCGCTCCAGTTCTGCCGTCGCACGGGTGGCAAAGATTGTCAGCAGCGATTCTGCCAGATGGAGATTCTCCAACGGTTTTCGAGCCATCACCCCCACTAATCCCAACACTCTTCCTGTGGAGCCTAAAAGCGGAGTTGCGATATAGCTGTCAACGTCCATCTCGGCTAGCAAAAAATTACCAGGAAATTGCGCTTGGAGATTGCGGGGATAGCAGCATAGCTTTCCTTGCTGAATCACCTGTTTGCAAGGTGTATTCAGCAGTGAATACTCAATATTGTCTGCAATCTCATGCTGGGCATAGAGAGCAATCGTGCTGACTTTATCTTCGTCTTTCCCCGCTAGTTCCCCAATAAAAGCGAAATCAACATCCAATGCCTTGGTGAGGTGTTGCGCCAGGGAGTAGAAAAACGCCTCCCCTGTCGCTGCCGAAACTCCCTTCGTCACCTCAATGAGGGCAGCATCCATCTGGGCAATTTTGTGTGCAGCCAGCCGCAACTCTAGCTCATCAACCACCATCGCCGCTAGGTCGGCAAGGGTTGCTCGCTGCTCGGCAGATAACTCATGGCGCGGCTTGCTATCTACAAGACAAAGGGTGCCAAGATTAAAGCCATCCTTCGCAATTAGGGGGGCACCTGCATAGAAGCGAATCCCCGGTTCGCTAATTGCATAGGGCTTACAAGCGAAGCGGGGGTCATTTCTGGTATCTGCAACGACGAAAACATCCTTAGACAAAATCGCGAAGCTACACATTGTTGCTTCACGATTAATTTCGCGGGTGTCAAAGCCGTAGCAG
Source organism: Coleofasciculus sp. FACHB-712 (assembly GCF_014695635.1). Taxonomy (NCBI): domain Bacteria; kingdom Bacillati; phylum Cyanobacteriota; class Cyanophyceae; order Coleofasciculales; family Coleofasciculaceae; genus Coleofasciculus; species Coleofasciculus sp. FACHB-712. Next base: position 4,724 of record NZ_JACJOQ010000414.1, read on the forward strand.
GATTTAAACCAGGCTCGAAATTGGTCAACTAAAGAAACTAGGGCAATGGGTACGTCAAAAAGCCGAGCCGCCAGAGCCGTAATGCGGTCGAAGCTTTCTTCGGGAGGTGTATCGAGAATGTTGTAGCGACGCAGTGCCTCTAGGCGTTCTATTTCGTTAGGCGGCAGGGGAACAGTGGTCAAAGTACCTCCAGAAGACACTTCTTAAATATGGCTTGGGGCAGCTAAGATAGCTTTGCGTGCCTGTCAAAGAGCGCTATATTTTATAATTATTTAAATTTTAGGGTAATCTCAAGCAAAACCCAATAATTTACCACAATCCGGGTAAACACTACTGCAATTGTTAATACTTTTAGCAATTCCGAAGCGCGATCGCGATTGAAACCATCTAACAATGCGATCGCTTACCTGCTACTAACTGCAATGGAACATCGTTGACACAATCTACTCCTAAAAGGACAAGACTGTTTCAGAAACATTTACTGACTATGCTATAACCTTAAAAAAATCTCAAGGATAAATCGAGTATTATCTTTTGGATGTAATTCAGCGTCTGAGTCAAAGTTAGAGGTTAAAGTTTAATGGATAAAAAGAAATGGCAGTGGTTTCAAGTTACCTTCCAGTTAAAAGGATCGGTCATTCCGGCAGTCTTGCCCAGAACCCTAATCTGCGGGCTATTTGGCTTAATTATTTCTGTTCTTCACCATTTTAAATTAGCTGTATCTTTGCCAATTTTAGCTAGCTTAATTCCTAATATTGTTTTAGGTTTATTACTGGTTTTTCGGACGAATACAGCTTACGAGCGGTTCTGGGAAGGTCGGAAATGTTGGGGTAGTATCGTGAACACTGTCCGCAACCTGGCTCGTCAAATTTGGGTATCGGTTGACGAAAACGAACCGAAAGATAGAGAGTCGAAAATAGCTGCTTTACGGCTTCTAGTAGCTTTTTCAGTAGCGACTAAATTGCATCTTAGGTCAGAGCCAGTCAACAGTGAACTAGAAGATTTGATGTCTGAGTCTCGCTACTTTAAGCTAAAGACAATGAACAATCCACCACTAGAAGTTGCGTTTTGGATTGGAGATTATTTACAAGAACAACATGGTCGAAATCGCCTGAATGTTTATCAAATGAATTCTTTGCAAAATTTGATTAATCTACTAGTAGACAATTTAGGGGCTTGTGAACGCATTCTCAAAACTCCAATTCCAATGGCTTATGTAATCCATCTCAAGCAGTTACTGTTAATCTATTGTCTATCTTTGCCGTTTCAAATGGTTGGACAGTTGCATTGGTGGACTGGGCTAACGGTTTCTTTAATTAGCTTTACATTGTTTGGAATTGAAGAAATTGGGATTGAAATTGAGAATCCTTTTGGGCACGATGCCAATGACCTTCCTTTGGATGCGATTTGTGCCACAATGCGGCGCAATATTGAAGATTTAATTTCTCTAGCCCCTAGTGTTAGGGATTGGAAGACCACAAAAATTGATAAAGCAGGATAGGAAAAAAGCCTGCTAGCGATCGCAGAAGACGAATCCGATTTTACTGGATGTCTACAACAGAAACAAATATTCCTACTCGCCTTCAAAAGCGATAGGGAGATTCATTGTGGAGCATCCTCAAGGGAAATTAGGTCGCGCGATCGCTTCAATGTTGCTTAAGATACATGACGATTTTGAGAAGGTTGGTATCATGTTTAAGAAATTAAACTCTGCCCAAAAGGAAATCTTCAATGAATGGTGCATGGCTCATAAAATTTAGTGTAGTTTTATACTTTATAACAGCGGCTGCACTTCTGGCAGAATTGATAAATTTTCATCCATTTTCAGGTGCCCCAGTAGTGACTAGCGAAGAGCAAGTCCAACCGATTGCTGTAGATTATCAACTTTGAAGGGTGACGCTCCAGGGAAATGCCATTACAGAGGATGGTTATATATAAATTTTTACAAAAAAGATGCGTTTCACTACCCACTCTGAGTTAGCGATCGCAACTTGATTCCATCATTCTTCTCTGGAACCAGGTAATAATACTTAGTCCAGTTACCTTGCAGATTTCTGCAATAAAACCGTAAAACAGGGGAAAGAAATCCGCTGTTGTAGATTGGCACGTATCGGGATGCTCCCAAAGGAAAAGCGATCGCTTTAAACGAAAAGCGATCGCTTTTTTCTCACCTCAAGGAGTCATTAAACCAAAGCGGCTTGCTTCAACTGTATCCCGTCAGGTAACTTCCCGCTACGCAACCATTCATCCATTTCTGAAGGAATATTAGCGGATTTGAGTTGTTCCCGCAGTTCAGCGCCTTCCAAAACTTCTTTTTGCAAAAGCATCTGTGCCAGCTCTTCCAGTAAATCCTGATTCTTGTCTAAGATTTCTAAAGCCATGTGGTGCGCTGCATCAATCGTTTCCTTCACTTGGCGGTCAATCTGCTCAGCCACCACGGGACTCACTGAACGACGCGGATTGCTGTAACCCTCGATGAACTGTTGCTGCGGCTTCTCAAACGCCACGGGTCCCAATTCATCACTCATGCCGTAGAGAGTAATCGCCCGTTCCGCTAAATCTGTTGCTTTTTGGATGTCATCACTCGCACCCGTAGACACTTTCCCAAAGATTAACTCTTCCGATGACCGTCCACCTAGGAGAGTGGCGATTCGACCGCGAATTTCATCTTCTACCATCAAAAAGCGGTCTTCCTCTGGCATCTGGAGCGTGTAGCCTAGGGCACCGACGCCACGGGGGACGATAGAGATTTTCTCGACTTTACCAGCTCCCGGCATCAAAGCCGCGATAATCGCATGACCGACTTCGTGATAAGCGACAGTCTTTTTCTCAACATCATTCAGAACGCGGGATCTGCGCTCTAATCCGGTGACAACACGCTCAATTGCTTCGTTGAAGTCTGCCATCATCACAGCGTCGCGGTTCTGACGTGCTGCCAGTAGCGCCGCTTCATTCACCAGGTTGGCTAAATCGGCACCGGCAAACCCAGGTGTGCGACCCGCGATCGCTACCAAGTCTACATCATCTGCTAACTTGACATTTCGGGAATGGACGCCAAGAATGGCTTCTCTACCCACTTTATCCGGGCGGTCTACCACCACTTGCCGGTCAAAACGACCCGGACGCCGCAGAGCCGGATCTAGCACTTCTGGGCGGTTGGTGGCGGCGACGATAATCACCCCGGTATTCCCATCAAAACCATCCATTTCGGTGAGCAACTGGTTAAGGGTTTGTTCGCGCTCATCGTTTCCACCGACAAAGCCTCCAGCACCGCCGCGAGATTTACCTAGCGCGTCTAGTTCGTCGATGAAGACGATGCAAGGGGCTTGTTTTTTGGCTTGTTCAAATAAGTCGCGGACTCGTGCAGCGCCGACACCGACGAATAGTTCAATGAATTCGGAGCCAGAGATACTGAAGAAAGGAACGCCCGCTTCACCCGCGATCGCTTTTGCTAAGAGTGTCTTGCCAGTTCCCGGAGGTCCCACCAGCAGCACGCCTTTGGGAATTTTGGCTCCCAATCGGGTGTACTTCCCGGCATTTTTCAAGAAATCCACAATCTCTAGCAGTTCTAACTTGGCTTCATCGACACCCGCCACATCACTAAACTTGATGCCGGTGCTGCCTTCTGAGTAAATCCGTGCCTTGCTTTTCCCAACCGTCAGCGCTGCGCCACCTGCGCCTCCACCCCGGTTCATCAACCATCCCCAAATTCCAAAGAAAATCAGGGGAGGAACAACCCAACTGAGGAGGGTTCCAATCCAGCCATTGTTGTTGGGTGCAGGTGCAGCAAACTTTACGTTATGTTCGCGCAGGATCTTGGGTAGATCCAGATCGATTGCCACTGGCGTGGTGACGAATACCTGATCTGGTGCGGCTTGCTCTCCCGTGGCATCGGATTTAAGCGCATACTCGATCCGGTCATTGCTCACAACTGCCTGCTCAACTTTACCGCTTTCTACCTGATTGATAAAGTCGCTGTAGGGTACCTGCGGCAATTGAGAGCCAAAACTCGGAATGATAAAGTTTAGCAGTAGAAGGATAGTGAACAAAATCAGGAAGCTGCCGCCAAACTGCTTTGTTCTAGAGGCTTTGGGCGATCGCTTATTATTATTTTCAACAGGCATTGTAGATACGAACCTCTTAAAAGTTATAAAGTTTGAAAGGTTGCTTTCAGATGTCTACTGAGTGAAAGCTAAATGTACTCTTGGCTTTAGTAAGCTTTTAGAGCATCGAAATTGGTAACAGGGTGAGGCTCTAAAAGCTATTGTAAAAAAGGGGATGCGATCGCCTGGGTTCGGTGTCTACCCCTACAAGCATCCGTATAGCCGTACTTTAGTCTTTGTTTATTAAGTTGTATGACAACTCAGGTTGGATTCATTCTTAAAGTGCTAGTCGCCTCAGCGGCACTGTCAATCTTAATTAAGTACGGTGGTCCCTATTTATCAATTCCAGCATCCCCAGCCCTAGTGCTGATGGTTGTGTTTCTGCCAACGCTGATTATGGCTGTGACCTTCTGGCAGCGATCGCGACAATATCGCCAACTGGACTAAGTTGTATTTTAAGTATCAATGAATACTTATCTGACTAGAGCGGCTTACATAAAAACACTGAAACAGTTGACGCTTGGCAGCTATTCAAACCTTACTTTCAACCCATGCGAAAGTTGCCAAAATCGGCTAATCTAGCTGCATTAAACGGCAATTACAGCCTATGTCAGCTCGGAGTCAACACCTGTGAATCTAGGTCAGTGGATTGGCTTATTCGTCTTAGTCGTTTCTCTTTATGTTTTGTGGCAAATTCGGCAGGTGTTGCTGTTGGTGTTTGCCGCCGTTGTGTTGGCGACTGCCTTAAACCGATTGGCGCGGCGGCTGCAACGATCGGGAATGAAACATGGCATCGCGATCCTGGCGTCGATTGTCTTATTATTAGCTCTGATTGTCGGGTTTTTTTGGCTGATTGTGCCGCCCTTTACCGTCCAGTTTCAAGAACTCACAGAACGGGTTCCTAGAGGGTTTGAGCGCTTGAATCTTTGGGTAGATCGCCTCAGAACGGGTCTTCCTAGCCAGCTGACACCGTACCTACCCGATGTGGAGAGCATAAGCCAACAAGTACAGCCCTTAATCAATCGGCTATTGGGCAGTTCGGTCGCCTTTTTCTCCAGCTCTTTAGGGATTATCCTCAACGTTTTGCTGGTGCTGGTTTTAACCGGAATGTTCTTAGCAAATCCCCAAGCTTACCGCAAGGGATTTGTGCGGCTATTTCCTTCTTTTTATCGGCGGCGCGTGGATGGGATTTTGGACCAATGCGAGGTGTCATTAGGGCGATGGCTTGGAGGCGCTCTCATCAGCATGAGTGTAGTCGCGCTGATGAGTATGATTGGCTTGTCGGTTTTGCGAATCCCGTCACCGCTGGCTCAAGGGATTTTGGCAGGGGTGCTAAATTTGATTCCCAATCTTGGCCCGACGATTAGTGTCATTCCACCAATGGCGATCGCGCTGTTGGAGGCTCCTTGGAAATGCTTGGCTGTGTTCGGTCTTTACTTTTTTATTCAGCAGGTTGAAAGCAATTTCTTAACACCCTACGTTATGGCTCAACAGGTATCGCTGTTGCCAGCCGTAACGTTACTTGCTCAAGTATTTTTCGCCACATTCTTTGGATTTTTAGGGTTGGTCTTGGCGTTACCGCTAACCGTTGTTGGTCAGATTTGGTTCAAAGAAGTCTTATTCAAAGATGTTCTCGATCAATGGCGCAGTCAGCGCGAAGCAGATTTTGATCCAGAGGGTATAGCAACGTCTCATGAAGCTGCTGAATTTGAGCGAGAAACTGTGGTGTTGCCGGAAGGGAAGTCATCCATTAATGACAAGCCTAATCTTGATAACGAGAATCAGGCGAATGTTAATGATGTGACTGGTAAAGGGAAGAAGTAGCCATAAGTAGCGATCGCGATTAGTTAGTAACCTCCGATGAGAAAATAATAAGACTTTCTCCAATTGCCCTCTTGGAATACGACAACACTTGCAAGTATCTCGCTGAGAACTACCCAGATGAATTTGCCAAGTGGCTACTGTCATCTGAAGTTTCAGACATCCAGGTAATCAAAAGCGAACTCAGTTTGGAACCGATTCGCGCCGATTCTGTCATCTTCCTGCAAGTCGCCAACCAAATCTTGCACCTGGAATTTCAAACCTCGGCGCAATCAACTCCGCCCCTCGACTTCCGGATGCTCGACTACTACACGCGGCTGAAGCGGCAATATGGGTGTGAAATTGTGCAGATAGCAATCTTTTTGCAAGCCACTACCTCAGAACTCGTCTTTCGACAGCAGTACACAGACACAAACACCAGACATCAATATCGAGTCATCCGTATGTGGGAGGAAGATCCCACCCCACTGCTAGCAAACCCGGCTCTCCTACCCCTGGCAACCTTAGCCCGCAGCGATTCACCCAGAGCCTTATTAGAGCAAGTCGCCACTGGGGTCGCTAGGATCGAGAAAACCACCGAGCGACAGAATATCCTCGCTTGTGCCGGGGTTCTTGCTGGTTTGCGGTTTAAAAAAGATTTGATTCAACAACTATTCCGAGAGGAAATTATGCAGGAATCTGTTATCTATCAAGACATTCTCCAAAAGGGCGAGCAACGAGGTCTGCGACAAGGAGAAGTGGCGTTAATTTTGCGGCAGCTCAGGCTACGATTTGGTGACATCAATCCCGAACTGCAAGAACAGATTCGCGGTTTATCGATTCCTCAATTAGAGGGATTGGCAGAAGCGCTGTTAGATTTCTCCAGCCAAACTGATTTAGTTAGTTACTTGGCGGCGATAGACTCATCGGCAATCTGAACAGCAACACATACCGTTAACCTCCCAAAAGCGTCGCCCCACGAGGCATCGCAATAGTGGAAACTAGGGATGAGCAAAAGTCCGACCCTTCAACCTTCCCTATGCGAACCCTTGCCGAAATTAACGACAAAATCAGCCACCAGCGTGCAGTGGTGTGGACAATAGAAGAATTAAAAGCACGGGTGGCAGAAGTGGGAGTCACCCAAGCTGCGAAGCAAGTAGATGTCATTACCACCGGCACTTTCGAGCCGATGGAGTCTTCGGGGGCGATTATTAACCTGGGACACACCGATCCCCCAATTAAAATTCGCTCCTGTTGGTTAGATGGGGTTTTAGCCTACTCTGGCTTTGGGGCAGTGGATCTGTATCTGGGAGCAACCCAGATGGTGGAATATCGGAGTACGGGCGAACCCCTAGACGGCGAGGAATCTAGAGAACGCGGCGGCGGTCATGTGATTGAAGATTTAATTGCTGGGAAAACGGTGCAACTACGCGCCATTGGGCAAGGGACGGACTGCTACCCTCGTGCTTCCTTTGAGACAACCATCACCCGCGACACGATTAACCAGTTTTATCTATATAATCCCCGCAATCTATACCAAAATTTTATCGTCGGGGTGAATGGAGGCGATCGCCCGCTTTATACTTACCTCGGCCCGCTGCAACCCCGCCTCGCGAATGCCGTCTACTCAAACGCTGGGGCAATTTCTCCCCTCCTGAACGATCCAGACCTGCAAACGATCGGGATTGGCACTCGGATTTTCTTAGGCGGTGGCGTTGGCTATGTAGCGTGGGAAGGCACCCAACACTTCCCCTTACAAAAGCGGTTGCCAAATCGAACGCCTGTTGGTCCGGCGGCTACCCTTGCCTTAATGGGAGACGCCAAACAAATGAATTCTCGCTGGGTGCGCGGCTGTTACTTCAAAAATTATGGCCCTTCTATGATGCTCGGCGTTGGTATCCCACTGCCCGTTTTACAAGAGCAAGTCGTCGCCAATTGTGCCGTGCAAGACAAGGAGATCGTTGCGCCGGTTGTCGATTTCTCGATTCCTCGGCGCGTCCGTCCCACTTTTGGGCTTGTGAGTTACGCCCAGCTGAAGACGGGACGCATCACAATTGAGGGCAAACCCGTGCGGGTTGCCCCCTTAGTCAGCCTATTCTTTTCTAATCAAGTAGCGCTGGAGTTGAAGCAATGGATTGAGGCGGGGACATTTACCCTCACCGAACCTGTTGCCCCCATTCCACGGGATCGCTCATTTTTACCCCAAGACCGATGGGGTTCTCAAATTTCCCTAGATTAGTCATTTGTCATTCGTTATTCGTTATTAGGTGTAACTCATCACAGTGACTCATGACTAACCGCCAGTTTATTCTGGCGGCGGGGAAGAGCGCTTAACTGGCTTTGGCAAGGGTTCCTTGCGTTTGGGGGATGGGGGCGCGATCGCTGCGGGTCTTTCTCCGCTTGGACGCACGGGACGCTCTCGGCTTCCTCCTCCTGGCTTTCTGTTGGGAGGACGCCCACCTCCACCTCCTCGAAACGGCTTCTTGCCCGGAATCTTTCTAGGAGGCAGGCGACCAATATCCTGGCTCTCCTGAATTACCAGGGAGTTCCCCTGTCGTTGCACCTGCAAATCCATGAAATGACCGACTGCCTTTTCTTGAACCACACCATTGAGTTTCAACTTGAAAAACTTAGGTGTGTCTTCCTGCTTGCGAGGAGACTGCTTAATCTTGACGATGATGCCTTCTTCTTCTTCTCGCGACTGAAAAATCACTTCCCCGCGAATCGAAAAATAGCCATCGTTCGCCGCCGACTCTTCACTTTGAATATGCGTGGGTTCGGACGATTGGGCTGCTTCCGCTTCTGGGTCAGACGACGGCTGGTTCAGCCTTTCTGGCTCCCAAACGCCCACAATCTGGACGTGCAAGTTGCCGTCTTCTTGTCGCATCCGGGGATAGACAACCCATAAATGTTCCTGCTCTAAGTTCAGGTGATTTTTGACTAAACTCATCACCCGACCTAATAGCACGGCATCGATGGCTGTTCCATCGCTTGCCAGCAGCATTCCTCGCGTAAATTGCTCGTCGGAGGACGTGTACTTACCCTTTACTAGGCCAATGGCCCGGTATTGCATGGGTTCGCTAGGGGGAGGAATGGGTTGCTGTCGTGTGACAGCAGGATTCTCTTCAGTTGTTTGTTCCAAATCGCTGTTTGACGCTGTATCCGCTGGCGTTGGCGGACTGGATAGGGGTGGTGGTTCTGGCTTAGGATCGCCAGAAGACTGGGATAATTCGGAGAACCGATTTACAGAAGGACTCATAATACTCCTCGCGGCGGAGACACATCCCCTTGGGGGGAGTCAGTCAGCTCATTGTACTGAATGCGGTGATACGACTGGTAGATCCGTAATGTTTTTGCACTCAGCAAAAACACTTACACCTTATCAAGTTCGGTTCGATGCTGCCACTATTTTAAAATGTGGAGACAGTGATGCGGTTTGCCAAGTGTGACAGTGGAAAATAAGATTGTGTTTGATAATGGCAATAGAGTTCAGAGCAGTCGTGTGTCCCAAAAGCGCAATCGCTGGTTTATTAATCTAGTCCTAGGGCTAGGCGTGTTAATCTTTGTCGGATTATCCATCATTCCGTTGGTGGGTATTGTTTTTGACGGCAAAGAGCCTACTACTGGGGCAACCCCAACACCAACTCAGACGGCAGGGGTAGCTAATCAAGCGGAACTGGAAGCGCAAGCGAAAGGTTACGAACTGGTTTTGCAGCGAGAACCACAGAATCAAACGGCGCTGCGGGGGTTGTTAGAAGCACGGCTAAAAATGCGCGATATCAAAGGCGCGATCGCACCCTTGGAAAAACTGGCGAAGCTGAATCCCGATCAAAGCGAGTACGCAGTTTTACTCGCGCAGGCTAAACAGCAAACAGGAGATCGAGAAGGGGCTGCCCAAACTTATCGCTCGATTTTGACTTCTAAACCGGGAGATATGAACGCCCTGCAAGGTCTTGTCAGTCTTCTGGTACAACAAAACCGTCCGGAAGCAGCGATTGGCTTGCTGCAAGACACGTTGAAAACTGCTCCCCAAGTGAATCAAGTTCAACCTGGTAGCGTCGATGTCACTTCGGTGCAGTTGGAGTTGGGCAAGGTTTACGTTGAGCAAAAGCGCTATCCGGAAGCGATCGCTATCTACGATGACGCCATCAAAGGCAATCGACAGGATTTTCGTCCGGTGCTAGCGAAGGCACTGGTGCTGCGAGAACAAGGCAAAATCGCCGAAGCTAAACCCCTATTCAATACGGCGATCGCTCTAGCTCCAGCTAGAGTCAAAGACCAAATTAAACAACTGGCGGCTGACGCACCCGCACCCACGGCTGCGCCCACGACTTCACCTACGACTTCGCCTTCTGTATCTCCCAGCCCTACGCCTTAACCTGGGTCTTAAGAATTAAAAATGCTTTCATCAAAAAACAGAATTTTTAATGCAGGCATTTTTAATTTTTAATTTCCTTCCAATAAGGCGATCGCTCCAAACAGTAAAAACAAGCCGCCCCCAATTGCTGTAATTAATCGCTCGGAAATTCGTCCGGCGATCATCCGACCCCCCAAAACAGCGATCGCTGCACAAATACTATGCCCCGCAATAGCCCCAGCCGTAACCCCTACAGCCGACTGGGACGCAGCTAGAGCAATTGTGGCAATCTGAGTGCGATCGCCCCACTCTGCTACAAATGTCAGCATAAAGGCTTCGAGTACAATCGCCCAAGGAGTTTTCTTTTTTGGCATCTTCGACTCAGCTTCTTTAACCGTGGCGATCGCTTCTTCGGCTTCTTCACAGTCTGGTCCCGCTGGCATCTGGCTTGCTTCGTACAATAACTTCACCCCGAAGCCAACAAAAAAAATAATTTCTGCAAAATGAAGATAATGCTTGGGGAGTAGAGACGCCACTTGTCCCAAGAGAACCGACAGAACCGTCATTGCTGCCAATGCCGCCACAACGCCTGCAAATACCAGTCGTCGGGAGTGGCGCATTGCCAGAATTACCGCAATGAAAAAGGTTTTATCGCCTAATTCGGAAAAAGTGATGAATAATAAACCGGCAGTAAAAGCTGTCAGCATCCTCTCAAGCTCCTCAGAATGTTCTACCTATCGCATCTGAGTGAGCTTTCTGGAGGGTACATGGGACTTCACCAGCAGCTCACATCGGATGTGAACTCGGTGAAGGTCTCGCTCCCAAGGTTTGAAACAATTAGTTCAGCGACTAGGCGCTTATTTTTAGTTTCTTTCGCTTGTCACCTGAACCAGGCTCATCGCCAGTATGTTGATTCAGATGGGCTAGCATCATTCTTCGCTAGCAGCTACTCCCCTTCATTGTTAAGTAATTATACATCTAACTGTGGGTAGAATAAATTAATAAATCTACATAAATTTATTTGGGGAGTGTCATGACAGGCGATCGCAATATATCCCCCATTCGCAGCCAGCACGCCTGTGGGCAGGTGGAAAGTCGGCAGGTTATGAACTTGCAAACTTTCCACCTAATCACTTAATACTTCCGTTCCTTTGGCTCAAACATGGTAATCGTCACCGGGCGATCGCGCAAATCGATCCCGGCTGGAGAATAGAAAGCCATCGTGTGCTTGAGGAAATTCTCATCGTCACGCTCAGGATAATCTTCGCGATAATGAGCGCCTCGACTTTCTTGACGGTTGAGCGCCGATGTCAGAATCATTTGTCCGACAATAATCAAGCTGCGGAGTTCCAGCGCCTCGATGACTTCAGTATTCCAGAGTTTACCTTTATCATCCAGGTAAATATCCTGGGATTGCTGCTGAATCTGTTGCAGCTTGTTCAAACCTTCGCGCATCAATTCCTCGCTGCGGAAGACACCACAATACTCAGTCATGCAGTCTTGGAAGGCTTGACGCACTTGGTTAATCCGGTATTGACCCGATTGTTCTAGTTGCGCTTGGATTTTGCAGTGAGCTTCTAGCAGATAGGGTTGCTCATCCAGTTCGGGCAGCTTGCGGTTTTGGACAAATTGCGCGATCGTTGCCCCCGTTTTTCTGCCATAAACCACACACTCCAACAGGGAATTACTGCCCAATCGATTTGCCCCGTGAACCGAGACACAAGCAGCTTCTCCAGCGGCAAAGAAAGCGTCAATTAAACCATCCGGACCACTTTTCACCTGACCGCTGGTATTGACGGGGATGCCGCCCATTGAATAGTGAGCCGTAGGGCGCACGGGCATCGGTTGATCTACGGCGTCGATGCTGAGTAATCGGTGAGCTTCTTCCCAAGCAAAGGGAACCCGACTCATAATTTTTTCTCGCCCCATGTGGCGCAAGTCGAGATAGACAAAGGGGCCACCGGCGCTGCCATTGGGATGAACGCCCCTTCCGGCGCGAATTTCTCGCGCGATCGCTCGTGAAGTAATATCGCGGGGAGCGAGTTCCATGCGACTGGGGGCATAAGTCGCCATGAAGCGATCGCCCTCAGCGTTGATCAAATACGCGCCTTCACCCCGCACAGCTTCCGAAATCAGCACCCCCACCGGATACAAGCCCGTCGGGTGAAACTGCACAAACTCCATATCTTCCAACGGCACCCCGGCGAGGGCAGACATCGCCAACCCATCCCCCGTCGAGGCGTAGTCATTCGAGGTGGTGTTAAATACCCTGCCATAGCCGCCCGTGGCGAACATCACCGCCTTCGCCCGTACAACCTCAATTCGCCCGTCCAGAATCTGGTACATCACCACACCCTTCGCCTGGGCGTCTTCCAGAATCAGCTGCATCACGTACCACTCATCGTAGATGCGGACGCCGTGACGCCTGAGATTATTCACCAGTTCGTGCAGAATCGCGTGACCCGTCTTATCCGCTGCATAGCAAGTGCGCCGGTGAGAATGCCCCCCAAAAGCCCGCTGGGCAATCCGACCATCCGGCAATCGGGAAAACAATACTCCCATGTGTTCCAGGTCGATGATCGTGTCTGGAGCCTCGCGGGTGAGGATTTCCACCGCATCCTGATCCGCCAGGTAGTCAGATCCCTTTACGGTGTCAAAAGCGTGGTCTTTCCAAGTGTCTTCAGGGTCTACATTCTTCAGCGTTGCCGCCATACCCCCCTGCGCGGCGACCGAATGGGAACGAATCGGGTGAGTTTTGGCAATCAGCGCCACATCTAAGCTGGGTTCTGTGCGGGCAATCTCTAAGGCGGCGCGACACCCCGCTAATCCACCTCCCACAATCACGACATCGTGTTCAAGCATCTTTAAGATCCGCTCTTTGGAATTCTTACATCCATGCTGACGCAAATAAAAACTTCCCCACCACAAAGCGGGGAAGTTCTTCATAAATTTCTTTTTAGCCCTAATACCTGTTCTGGCGTCTCAGTCCTCAGTCCTCAGTCCTTAGCCCTCAGTTCTCAGTGTTGACCAAAGACTGATGGCTCTTCAACTAGTCACTTGGGCAGGGTTTTGGTTGGGTAAACTGCCACCAACGGTCTCAGTGGTGTCCTGGATATCCATTGCAGAAACCTCAATGTGGTTAAACAACGTGGTCACGAAGGCAAAGAGCAAGAACGGCAAAGACAGCACTAGGATGAGTCCGACAGTCATTAGGGCGTAAATTTGCCGAGTGGTACTCCACAGCGCTAGTGCAGAGGCGAGACTAATGAAGATGACAATCAGCCAAACGATGATTTGCCCATAGATATCGCCAAAGGAGAGAGTACAGACGAAGCGATACTTTTGCATTTTATCCATGACGTTTCCCTTGCAACATTCCTTTAAAGTTCTAGGTTAAGGTTCTGACACGGGCTTGGCAGATTTCTAAATCTTTTTACAAGAGTTGCAATATAGCTTTACAATCTACCCCAGTGTGCCGAACGGTTGCTACTCACTGCGTTCCAGCCATAGCGATCGCTCTCGAATTTAAAATCATTATCCTTCCTAGCCGCATTCTAAGAATGATTATCGGAAGGTGATTCTTCTTTTTATAGCAAGAAAGCCCAGCTTTGAGTGTTTTAGCGCCGCAGCGACTCCGATTGAGCATTTTGTCGGTAATTTTCTAGCTAATTTTCAGCGATCGCTCTCTTGACAAATGAACTCTCGTTTAATTTATTAATTTTCTACATTGACGCCAGAGACCTTTTTTACCACAACAATTACGTAGAAAAACCTATCAATCGTTAAACATTGATATTCATTTCCAGTTGGCATACGTAATATTACGGCGATCGCTATGCGAATTGAGTATGTTTTCTAGAAAAATTACAGTTGTCGTGGCTATGGGCTGGGATTAAAAATTTTAATTACTAAACATAATTTTCTAGAATTTTGGCTTCTCAGCTTCTCTCGTCGAGAAAAAATGTAAAGGTTAATTGTATGTTTTTATACTCTACAAGTTTACAAAGTTGAGCAAAAATTAGGAACACGTAGTAGGAGCTATATGCTGCAATTTTTGCAGATTTTTTTGGGTTCAAACTCTTTTATTCCACATGGACATTGTTACTTGTGGAAACCAGAGTTAGTAGGGCTGCATATCATATCAGATGTGCTAATCGCTCTTGCCTATTACTCTATTCCTATCACGCTCTTTTACTTCGTTCACCAGCGAAAAGATTTACCCTATGCAGGGATATTTCTATTATTTGGAATCTTTATTATTTCCTGTGGTACCACTCATCTCATAGAAGTGTGGACGCTTTGGCATCCGATTTATTGGATAGCTGGTTTTATGAAAGCGCTAACTGCTGGAATATCAGTCTATACAGCAGCAAGCTTAGTGCCCTTAATTCCCAAAGCTCTAGCATTACCTAGCCCAGCTCAATTAGAGATAGCTAACCGCAAACTTGAAACCGAAATGATTGAGCGCAGGCACATTGAGGAACAACTGCGAAAGTCGCAACAAATGCTGCAATTGGTAATGGATAACATCCCCCAATTTATCTTTTGGAAAGACAGAACTTCAGTCTATTTGGGGTGCAATTGGAATTTTGCACAGCTAGTAGGGGTTGGCAAGCCAGAAAATATTGTTGGAAAAACCGACTACGATTTGTTGTTCACAGAAAAAACGGGCTTATTGCGGGATAGCGAACGGCGAATTATGGAAACAAACACGCCAGAATATCACAGCATTGAATCAACGCTCAAGGCGGATGGTAAACCGTCTTGGATAGACAGTAACAAAGTTCCACTCCATGATGGTGAAGAAAACGTGGTCGGCATCCTTTGCACTTTTGAAGATATTACCGAACGGAAAGCTGCTGAAGAAGAGTTACGTAAGAGCCGAGAACGGTTTGATTTAGCAGTTCAAGGTTCTAAAGATGGATTATGGGATTGGGATATAGCAACCAACGAGACCTATTTTTCACCTCAATGGAAGAAGATGCTGGGCTATGAAGAGCATGAGTTGCCCAATCAAATAGAAGAGTGGGAAAAACGCCTGCATCCCGATGATCGCGATCGCGCGATCGCGACCGTCCAAGCTTATCTCATGAATAGCCAAGCTTCTAATTACGAATTAGAGCATCGCTTGCAGCACAAAGATGGCTCTTATCGGTGGATTTTAGCGCGGGGAGCAGCGCTGCGAGATGACAATGGCAAAGCGATTCGGATGGCGGGATCGCACACGGACATCACCCAGCGCCAGCGAGCCGAGGAAACTGCGAAAAAAGCCAAAGAAGAACTAGAATTCAGCTACAGCCTTGTGTGTGCGGTGATTGAAGGCACCCCGGATGCTATTTATGTGAAGGATCTTCAGGGTCGCTATTTGATGATCAACTCGGCGGGTGCCGCTGTTTTTGGCAGACCGGAAGGGAAAATTATCGGCAAGGATGATACCGAGTTACTGCCTCTAGAGTTGGCACATCCAGTCATGGAGACTGACCGCCAAATCATGACGACGGGCGTGACTCAAGTTGTCGAGGAAACGATACTCACCACAGGGATTACCCGGACATTTCTTTCCACAAAAAGCGTCTACCGCGACCCTAAAGGAAAGGTTATCGGTTTAGTTGGCGTAGCGCGGGAAATCACCCAGCGCAAACAAGCAGAGGAAGCACTCAAGAAAGCCAAAGAAGAACTAGAAATCCGGGTTGAGGAGCGTACCTGCGAATTAAGAGCTGCCATTGGGCAATTGCAAAGCGAAATTGCCAACCGGGAAGAGGCAGAGGCGGCGCTGAAGGCGAGTGAGCAAAGATACCGCCATTTGGTCGAGACTTCCCAGGATTTGATTTGGTCGGTGGATAGACAGGGGCGATTTACATTTGTCAACTCTGCGGTCAAACAAATGCATGGATACGATCCCCAAGAAATGATCGGGCGTTTGTTCACCGATTTCCAGCCACCGGAACAAGTGGAGCAGAACTGGCAGATACATCTGCGCCTGCTAGAGGGTGAGCCGTATTTCCAATACGAAACGGTGCATCTGCGTAAAGATGGAACGCCGATTCAGATGAGCTTCAACGCGATCGCATCTAAGGACGACGCCGGAAACATCCTCGGCACCACGGGCACTGCGAGGAACATCACAAGTGCCAAACAGGCTGAAGCCGCTCTGAGGGAGAGCGAACAGCAGCTTCAAGCAATTCTGGCTTACTCTCCAGCCGCTATCTACGTCAAGGATATTCAAGGTCGTAATATTTTGATGAACCGGAAGTGTGCCAACTTGCTCAACGTTGATGCAAAGGCAGTCAAAGGGAAGACTGAGTACGAGTACTTACCTTATGAGGTCGCTGAGGCATTGCAAACCAACGATCAAAAGGTACTTGCGGCAGGGATTCCTTTAGAAAGTGAGGAAGTGATTCCTCAAGACGACGGCTTACACACCTACATTTCGATGAAGTTTCCGCTTTACGACGACAATGGTATGCCTTATGCAGTTTGCGGCATTTCCACCGACATCACCGAACGCAAACAGGCTGAAGTCGCTCTGCAACTATCGGAAACTCGATTCAGACAACTCGCTCAGCAGGAAGAACTACTCAACCGTCTAGCTAACCAGATCCGGAACACCCTCGATCTAGATACGATTCTAGAAACCGCCGTCGGGGCGATCCAAAGGCGGATGGGGATTGAGTCATGCACCTTCGCTTGGTATCGCCCCCATTCCTCACCCCCCGGCTGGGAGGTTGTTAAGGAAGCGAGAACTTCCACCGAAGCGAACTGGCTTGGCTTCTATCCGGTGGGATTTTTTCCAAAGTTTGAGGAAAAAATGCTGAATTTAGAAATGTTCCGCCTGGATGAAGTGCAAACTCCGGACGATCCAGTCATTCCGCAAACATTACTCGTTGCAGGCACTCGGTCAGCGCTGGCGCTGCCAATACAGACACCGAGTGGCGAACTGGGTGCCTTGGCTTGTCATCGCCGGAACCAAGTGCAACCTTGGACGGACAGCGAGGTGGAATTACTCTCGGCGGTTGTCAACCAGCTAGCGATCGCGATTAACCAAGCCGAACTTTACAACCAGCAGCTTGATGCCGCCAGCACTGCCCAAACTAAAGCCGCTCAGCTTGAACACGCCTTGCGCGAACTGAAGCAAACTCAAGCTCAACTGATTCAAAGTGAAAAAATGTCCTCTTTAGGACAGTTGGTTGCGGGGGTTGCTCACGAAATTAACAATCCCGTTAACTTCATCTCCGGCAATCTCTCTTACGCTAATGCATACGCTCTCGATTTACTACGCCTGCTTCAGCTCTACCAGGAACACTATCCCCAGCCACCCGCCGCCATTCAAGCTCAGGCGGAAGAAATCGACCTGGTTTTCCTACTCGAAGACCTGCCTAAAATCCTATCTTCTATGAAGGTAGGAGCTGACCGTATCCGCGAAATAGTCCTGAGTTTACGAAACTTCTCTCGTCTTGATGAGGCAGAGATGAAGACTGTCGATATTCATGAAGGCATCGATAGCACGCTGCTAATCCTGCAAAATCGTCTGAAAGCCAAACCGGATCGTTCGGGTATTCAGATCGTCAAAGAATATGGCAACCTACCCAAAGTTGAATGCTATGCGGGACAGATTAATCAAGTATTTATGAATATTTTGACGAATGCGATTGATGCCCTCGAAGCAGTTCATTGCTCGCCGTTCGCCGTTCGCGGCAATAAACCATCAACGATGAACCCCGAAGAATCTCCAACAATTTGGATTCGGACTTCTACGGTGCAACCCAATCAAGTCAGGATTCAGATTGCTGACAATGGCCCAGGAATGACGCAGGAAGTCAGCAGTCGGTTATTCGATCCGTTTTTTACAACTAAGCCGGTCGGTTCTGGGACAGGTTTGGGGATGTCAATTAGCTACCAAATTGTAGATAAGCATAACGGTCAACTGAAGTGTATTTCAGCACCGGGACAGGGTGCAGAGTTCTTAATTGAGATTCCAATTGAGCAACAAAAAAGTCAATTACTGGTGAATCAAGAAGTATAAAGTGTGAATTTCTGCTGTATAGGACATTGCACTCCCCCAAAAAATAAGAGCGATCGCTGTTTGCATCAATCTCTTAGCTTTTAGAGTGGATGCTATTTGGACTATAGCGTTATCATAAAAAACATTCAATTGTCATAACTCAGTCGGATTTGTCTTCCCGTGCAAAGTAACTTCAACAGAGATTCTGACTCTAGTCCTGCTATACAAGATAGCGATCCGGGTTTGCGAGCATTTGCTAACCGTCTTGCCAATAGTATCGAGCGAGATGTTTTAGTTCAAAAGACGACCGACGAGCTAAGAGATTTGCTTCAAGTCGATCGCGTCGTTTTATATTACTTTTATCGCCAATGGAAAGGGCAGGTTACGTTTGAGTCCTTGAGGTCTAGAGAATACTCGATCTTCGGCTCAACAGGCCCCGATGATTGTTTTAATGATGAATATGCTGCCTTGTACCAAGCAGGAAGGGTACGAGCGATCGCAGATATTGAATTAGAACCGATTAACCCTTGCCACCGCGATTTTCTCCGCACGATGAAGATACGCGCTAATTTAGTGGTGCCAATTCTCAATTCTGTTCGGTTGTGGGGATTGCTAGTTGCTCATAATTGTCAGGATGCTCGTACCTGGACATCATCGGATCTTGAAGCAATGCAAAAAGCAGCAGAAACTTTGGCAATGGCTCCTTCAATCCGAGATAGCTAAGTTGTGCTATTTCTTCAATGATTCGTGAAGGCGAAATCCCCGATTTCGAGCGAGAAATCGGGGATATAAACCACTGGTATCTCAAAACTCATATTGGATTCTTATAAAAGTAACTGTAAAGGGGCTTGCTTTACCTAATTTTAGCCGATTTATGCTTGCAAAATGGTGGGGTAACAACTTTTTAGAATGATTGAGCGATCGCGCTCATTGCCTACTCGATAAATCGCCGGGTAAATTTCCTCTATTTCAGCTTAAATTCATCAAACTTTACCACCTCTGAGTCCAGTTTTCGCGTATCAAAACGGTAACTGCTCACCGTACCCGTTCCCGTGTCGAAGATGCTAAATGCCGTAATCTCATTACTCGCCACATACGACAATGGCTTCCCATCTTCACCCATTAGCGGCGCAATCGTCGGTACCACTGCTTCCAAGCCATTCGGATCGCCCGTTACGATATCATTCTCTTGATACTCTTCTGGGACAGGTCGCTTCTTTTCGCCCAACGCCGCACCATAGGAGTTGCCGACATTCGAGGTTTCTAAAAAGTGCATCCCGCTAGAACTGACAAAGCGATTCCACAGGTGCGAGTGCCCATAAAATACTAACTGCACATTAGCAGCTTCTAGCAGTGGTACTACATCTCGGATAATGTAATCAGCTTCTCTAGGGTACTTGTAACGCACCGATTTAATATTGCCATTCCCATCTCGGTCGATCGTCTGCACTGGGTCGGTATAAGGAGGGACAACGTTATCCCCCAGTGAATGTGGTGGGTGATGAAACATCACAACTTTATACTTTGCTTGCTTAAACTCCGGGCTATTCAGTTCTTTTTCGAGCCAGGTGTATTGTTCGCTACCCTTGGCAATTGGCTCAAAGATGTGCTGCCCATATCCCCACTTTTCCGGGTTATTTAAGTGTTTTTCTCGTTCGCGGTATCTTCCCTTTGTCTTCTCCTCTAATCCCCAGTAACGCCACGCATTGGTTGCGTAAAGTACTACCAACCGCACATCACCAAATGTGACGGCATAATATTTTTTTCCACCCTCCTTGCTTTCGGGTAAAGTAAAAATTTCTTCGTAAGTATCGGTATTAAAAGAATTATCTTTTAACTGTTGAAGAGACGCGAAATTGCGCTTCGTGTCCTCACCGGGGTTTAGTTGCTCTGCCTTTTTTTCTTCTGCCTTTTGTGCATAAATTTCCTGAGCAGCCCAACGAGGATAAGAGTCATCGAACTGGTCGTTTAAGCTACTTTCCATCGAGAAGCGTCCCATCACCTCATGATTGCCAATCGCTGCAAACATGGGGGCGTTTTGAATTATCTGTCCGCCCCGGTAAACCGTCTTGACACCGTTATGTTCAAGTTCGTAGTTGCTGCGACCTTGGAGACAAGGAAAGAAGGCACCCCCCCGATTATCATCAAACCACTCGGAGGCACGGTCGGGAATATTGACTAAGTCACCGACAAAGAAGACAGCGTCTACTTGCCCGACTGTCTCAACGACCTTCTGAAGATTGGCAGATGTCATCGGCTTGAGCTGGTGGTCGGAAGTCAGCAAAATTTTCAGTGATGTGCCCGGTGTGGGTTTGGGGGCGAGCGTGAATAC
>NZ_JACJOQ010000415.1:0-1950 GCF_014695635.1 Coleofasciculus sp. FACHB-712
GCAAGCTTTTCGTCTCATCTGGTATCGTTGCCTGCGTTACGGGTAAGTAAATATAAAACTGCGTTCCTTGCCCCACTTCGCTAAGTACCTGCACAAATCCACCGTGACTTTTAACGATACCCATCACCGTTGAAAGACCTAAGCCAGTACCTTGTCCTATCTCTTTTGTGGTGAAAAATGGCTCAAAGATTCTATCTATTATTTCCCTTGAGATTCCCATCCCTGTATCGGATACAGTAATGACAACGTAAGGGCCAACCTTAGCATCAAGATTCATCCGGGCATAGTGTTCTTCAACCCACAAATTCCTGGCACAAAGCTCTAAAGTTCCCCCGTTTGGCATCGCATCCCTAGCATTTACACAGAGATTCATCAATACTTGGTGCAGCTGAGTCGCATCCCCAGAAATAGTCCAAAGATCGAGCATCGGGATATCGGTGCGGATTTCAATCGCTCTAGAAAATGTCTGTTTAACAATCTGCTCAATTTCTTTAATAATGTGCCTTACTTGCAGAGTGGTTCGCTTCCCTTCGACTCCTCGCACAAATGACAGCACTTGTTTAACGAGATCGGCACTTCGTTGAGTATTGGTTTCTAGTGTTTTTAGTATTCGCCGGCTCTGCTCATCCTGAAGTTTGTGTTCCAAGATTTGAACAGACATTAATACAGGTGCTAGGGCATTGTTGAGATCGTGGGCAATCCCGCTTGCCAGAGTGCCGATACTCTCCATGCGCTGTGCCCGAAGAAACTGGGCTTCGAGTTGTTTCCTCTCTGTAATATCGGTATTAACAGTTAAGATAAATTTGGGTTGTTCTTCTTCATCCCGAACGAGAGTCCAGCGACTTGCAACGATAATATTTTTCCCGTCTTTTGTGACTTGATGCAATTCACCCTGCCACTCGTTTTCTTGGGCAAGAATATTCTGATTTTTTTGGAGTTGTGGTGAAATTTCCTTGTATAAAAGTTGATTAGCATTCTTACCAAAAACTTCTTCTGTCTTCCATCCGTACAAACGTTCAGCCCCTTTGTTCCAAAATAGGATTTGGTTGTTCAGGTCTCGGACGAGAATTGCATCGGTTGTAATATCAAGCAAAGCCGCTTGTTCTTGGATTTTCCGATCTGCCTGTTTGCGCTCGGTGATGTCAAGGACAAAACCGACAACGTTTGGTTGAGATGGTTCCATCAGCGCTGCACCAATCATCACTGGAACGCGACGACCATCTTTGGAAATAAATTCTTTCTCGTAGGGAGTACAATTGCCAGAACTGAGGAATTGTGCGATCGCGTCTTCGTCTAAATGGCGATATTCGGGCGGAGTAATTTCATCCCAACGCAAACCTCCCGTTGGCAGTTCCTCCCGCTCATATCCCACCATCTGTAGAAAGGCATCATTCGCTTCGGTAATATTGCCCCGAAAATCTGCGAAAATAATCCCAATGATATTCGATTCAACCAAGCATCTAAATCGAGCTTCGCTTTCCTGGAGCGCTATAAATGCTTGCTCTCGTTCTGCTTCTGCTTGTTTGCGTTCGCATATCTCCTGTTCTAAACGTATATTTTGGTCTATCAGTTTTTTGGTCAAGCAACGCAGGCGCAGGTGGATGCTGACACGGGCTAAAACTTCTTCATGCTGGAGCGGTTTAGTAATGTAATCTACCGCCCCAAGATTCAACCCTTTGACCTTATCCACTGTCTCACTCAGCGCGGTCATAAAAATTACGGGAATATCTTGAGTTACTTGATTCGCTTTTAGGCGGCGGCAAGTTTCAAACCCATCTATTCCGGGCATGAGTACATCTAACAAAATTAGGTCGGGTGAAGCATACTCGGCACTTTCAATTGCACTTTCGCCATCTTCAGCCACTAAAACTTGGAAGCCGGAATGAGCCAGGAAATCGAACAGCATTCCCAAATTGGTAGGAGTGTCATCAACGATTAAGATAACTCCTT
>NZ_JACJOQ010000416.1:0-5071 GCF_014695635.1 Coleofasciculus sp. FACHB-712
TAATGCTGTTGTTCGGCAGTCAGGATAATTTGCTGGTTTTGAAATTGAGAGG
The DNA here is from genome assembly GCF_014695635.1 of Coleofasciculus sp. FACHB-712. Lineage (NCBI taxonomy): Bacteria > Bacillati > Cyanobacteriota > Cyanophyceae > Coleofasciculales > Coleofasciculaceae > Coleofasciculus > Coleofasciculus sp. FACHB-712. The sequence goes on from NZ_JACJOQ010000416.1 coordinate 53, forward strand.
GAGCGATCGCTAATCGTTGCAGCTGAGCCAATCTTTATCTCCCACTAACAGCAGACCTTTCTAATTTTATCGGACGGAACCTTCGTGGGTTTTAATTTGCACTTGGTGAAGGTCTACTGCTTTGGTGCCATCTACTTTGGCAGCAACCGCTTCGACATGGCTCAAAATTGATTGATCGGGTACAGAACCCGTGAGGATAATCGTGCCACCGTCTTGAGCGATTTCAAGAGTGTCAATATTTTTGAGGTTCGGCTCTTGATCAAATGCAGCAGCAACGCGCTTAGCTAATCCGTTAGCATCGTATTCCCCCTCAAAGCCCATGTATTCTGGCAATGTTGGAGGTTTATGCATCCCAGCCTTCTCACGCAACTCCCAATCATACTCACCCGTAAGTCCTGGACTCATTTGTTCTTCGACAGCCTGAGCGTCATGTTTGCTGTCTCCTTCTGAGCTGGTCTTCTGTTGTCCAAATTGCCTTTCTAACCAAGTCATAATTATTGTTTGCCTTCTAAGGATGTTTTATATTTTCTATTACACATCTATCCCAGTTCTGATTACATCCCTCATCAGAAATCAGTCTTCAGATATAGGACAAATTACTGTTTTTTTAGCTAAACAATAAACCTAGCTTAGGTGCATTTGTCAACTAAAATTTTTGTAATTTAATAATATATATAGCCAGCCTAAATGGTTTCTAAAGGCGAGATACCCGACTTCTCTAAGAAGTCAGGTATCTGAAGTGCTAGCATCTTACAGCTCAAATGAGATTGCTACTATATCACTAATTTAAAATTCAATAAAAAAATTAGACATACAAAATCTATTTTTATTTAGAAATTTTTAGAAAAATAAATTTTAGCAATTATTCAAGCAAAAAAATGACCAGCTATTAGCTTTACAATCTTTAAAGATTTAGATTTTTTTAAAAGTCGTATCAGCAACTACGAGGAGTTATTTATTCGGTCAAGAAGATACTGTCGCCAATCCTAAGAAATTGCCGCCCGAATCGGAAAGCCTGTACAGAGGGATGATGCCATAACCAACTTCTCAGACGTGGCATTTCAGGGGGCGAAGTATAGTAAATTCACCCTGTAGGTAGGGTCAGACATCATGCTTGTAGATACGAATTCTAAAAAAATATTGATCGAGTGTGGGCAAAAAACAAGCCAAACCAGCACACTGGAGGGACTCCGCAAGTAATCCCGATAACATTGATGAAAGATTAAAATATTTACAATACATAGCATCTCAATTACATTACCAAGCCAGTAGAGGTGGATTGGTTCCTAAGAATTTTCAAAGTAACCCTGGAAGTTTTAGCTCATAAAGATGGTAACGCTGCCGAAAGAGAGGGGAAATGCTGGAAGAAGACCCTCCAGTAAAAGAATTGGAGTGCAACCCATGCAGACTGAACCGATCGCCGTATTACTTGTGGAGGATAACCCTGGCGATGCCCGTCTCGTGCGGGAACTGCTGCGGGAAGTCAATGCTCCCCAGATAACGCTGATCCACGTTCAAACGCTCACAGAAGCCCTGGATTGCCTCGTCAGTTCAGAAGGGTTGAACGTTCAGAAGTTGAAGATTGAAAGGTTTAACCAACCAGCGAACCAGCAACCTTTTGAGCTGAAAGGCGATCGCCTCCCACTATCGATCGGGGTGATTTTGTTAGATTTATCGCTGCCAGATGCTCAGGGTTTAGAAACCGTCAGACGAGTCTGCAATGCTGTACCAGAAGTGCCGATTGTGGTGATGTCGGGGCTAGCCGATGAAGCGATCGCACTTTCTGCTGTACAAGAAGGAGCGCAAGACTATCTCGTCAAAGGTCATGCCGACAGCCATCTGCTGCTCCGCACCGTGCGATATGCCATTGAGCGTCAGCGGATGCAGATACGACTCCAACAAACCCAGCGAGCCTTGCAGCAACAACTGGAGCGAGAAGCCTTAGTAAACCGCATCACGACTGCCTTAAATTCTAATCTCGATCCAAAATCAGTCGTTGATGAAATTGTCCGACAGACGGCAGTCCCGATGAGCTGCGATTTCTGCATGGTAGTCCGAGACTTGTCGGAATCAAACCGAGTTTACATTGAAGCGGAGTATTGGCCCCATTTATCAGATGCCGTAAAGCCGATTTCTCAATCGCCCCTACAAGGGACAACCCTGTCCGTAGAAGGCTGGGAAATGGTGCGAAGTGAGTTGCTCGAAAACCGTCCGGTAGCGATCGCAAACACTACTGACTTTTGGTTGACCCCAGCCTATCAAGCGCTTTGTCCTGAGGCTAGACCAAGTACGATGCTCTTGGCTCCTATCTTCGTAAGAGAGCAATTCTACGGTTATCTAGTCGTCGGCTCGATCAAGCCGCGTCCGCCGTTCTTAGAATGGGAAATCCAACTGCTGCAACAGTTAGCTGGACAGACAGCGATCGCACTCTACAATGCCCACGAGCTTGAACAGCTAGAAAGCCTCGTTCAGGAGCGCACTCAGCAACTCGCTCAGGAAAAAACACTGCTGGAAGCCATTCTTGATTCCATTCAAGAGGGAATTACTGTCACTCAACCCGATGGTCAAATCGTGCTGTTAAACCGGGCGGCATTGCAGATATATGGTCTGGTCGGGAATGGTGTTACACCTACCTCCGCTCCAGGCTCTATGCCTCACGTCAAGAATTTTTTAACTAAATTAAAAGTCCGGAACCCAGATGGTTCCCGCCCTCGTCGGTCGGAGTTACCTCTAACAAGGGCACTTCAAGGGGAAGTTTTTACCGATCAGGAGCTGGTGGTACACGGTCTCAATGGAGAGCGCAAGTGGGTGAGTATCAATGGGGCGGCAATCCGCGATGACAGGGGGAAAGTCCTGCTGGCGGTCAATACGACGCGAGACATTACCGAGCGCAAACAAGCAGAAAAGGCACTGCAAGAATCGGAAACCAAATTCCGAACGCTCTATGAATCGACCAGCGCGGCGGTGATGCTGTTGGATGAACAAGAAATTTTCAATTGCAACAGTGCAACCCTACACCTATTTGGCTGTAATGGCTTGGAGGAGTTTTGCGGCAAACATCCCAGCACATTCTCACCACCAACTCAGCCCGATGGTCAAAGTTCCCTGACTCTAGCTTGCGATCGCATTACTACTGCCCTAACAGAAGGCAACTGTCGCTTTGATTGGATTTATCAGAAGTCGGATGGTACAGATTTTCCGGCAGAGGTGATGCTAACGGCAATCGAGCTGGACAACCGAAAAGTGCTGCAAGCGGTCGTGTATGACATTAGCGATCGCATGAACAAAGAAATCGAACTGCGGGAAGCAAAGGAAGCGGCAGAAGCGGGAAGTCGAGCAAAAAGTGAATTCCTTGCCACCATGAGCCACGAACTCCGAACGCCCCTTAACGCCATCTTAGGACTCTCTCACATCCTGCGGCAAGAAATTTTTGGCACAATCAATGAGAAACAGAAAGAGTATGTCACCTGCATTAATAACAGTGGCGAACATCTCCTATCGCTGATTAACGATATTCTTGACCTTTCTAAAGTCGAAGCAGGCAAAGAGAAACTCTGCCCGATGCCAATTATCGTGCCGAATTTGTGCGAATACGTCGTTACGATTATGCGGGAACAAGCCTACGAAGGAGGGCTACAACTCACCAGTGAAATTGACCCAGAAATTGATGTTTGTGTCGCCGATGAACGACGTCTAAAGCAGATGTTATTGAATCTGCTATCGAATGCCATTAAGTTCACACCATCGGGTCAAGTTTCCCTAATTGTGCAAAAGCAGGCTGGATGCATTGCGTTTACCGTAGCGGATACGGGCATTGGTATTGCCCCTGAGAAGCTGTCATTGTTATTTGAGCCATTTCGCCAATTGGACAGCGGACTGAACCGGCAGTTTGCTGGCACTGGTTTGGGGTTGTCACTGACTCGCAGTTTAGCCCGACTTCATGGTGGAGATGTGACGGTTTCCTCAACCCTAGGAAAAGGCAGTGAGTTTACTCTATATCTGCCCGATATGAGCAATGAATCAGTCTCCATCTATCAGTTTCCAAGCGAGGGGGGCGATTCTTCTTCATTGTCTTCTGGACTTAACAATGGCGAGTTAAAAGGCGAGTTAAAAGTCGCCGCCAACCCTTTTTCTATCCCTGGCAAAGGACGAATTCTAATTGTGGAAGACGATGAAAATAGTGGGTTGCTGTTGCAAGACTATCTCCAAGTCGTAGGCCATACCGTCGAACATTTGCTTGATGGGACGGATTTCCTTCAGCGAGTGCGAACCTTCCAGCCCGATCTGATTTTGTTGGATGTAAATTTACCCGGTGGATACAGCGGCTTAGATTTACTAAAAGACTTAAAACAGCAGCCGGAACTGGAAAGACTGCCAGTGGTAATGGTGACGGTAAATACAATGGCAGAAGATCGAGACCGTTTTCTAGAGGCTGGTGCTAATGATTATCTCAGCAAGCCGATAGGCATTCCTCAGTTGGAGTTAATTTTGATGAAACATCTCTGAAGAAGGCAAAAAGTAAAAGGCAAAAGAAAGAATTTTGTTTCTAATTCGGAATTTTTAATTCTTTCAGAATTTGCCAAGCTTTGACGAGATTGCCTTGCAGAAGCGTTGCTACGCCATTCAGGGCTTGAAGTTCGGATAAGTTCGGGTTGATGGCAAGAGCCGGTTTCAAAGCTTTCTGGGCGGCGGCGGGATGCCAATCGTACAGATGGACAAAGGCGAGATAGGCATAAGCGTAGGGATTTTGGGAGTCGATCTCAACGACTCGTTCTAAGGCAGCGATCGCACCTTTGACTTGTCGCTTTAGTGCCTTTGACAAAGCCAGCGTGTATGCCCAATCCCGGTTTTGCGGTTCCCGTTGCAGTCGGTATTCCAATGCCGTTAAGGTTTGATTTAGATAGTCTTGAATCGGGTCGTACTGGTTGATGCGCCCAGTTTCTTCAAATATCGACTCTAGAGCTTCTGTCCCTTGGGGTAAGGTAGCGGCTAGAGTCCGCAACTGAGTCAGCAAATCCA
>NZ_JACJOQ010000417.1:0-18592 GCF_014695635.1 Coleofasciculus sp. FACHB-712
ACTTTCGATTTATTAGAACTAGATCAATATACAGAATTTCACTCCACCGCTCAATCTGTGATTGAAACGACCGAAGCGATCGCGCTATCGGGAACGAAGATTGACGAAATCGCAGTGAAATTTGAACGCAGCACCGATCAACTCCGGCGGATCACCGACCAGTTGCGATCGCGCGTTATGCAACTGCGAGTCGTCCCCTTCAGTCGGGCGGTCGATCACCTCCCTCGCGCTTTGCGGGATCTGTGTCGCCTCCACAACAAAGAAGTTAATCTCCTCCTCCTGGGACGAGACACCACCATTGATGAAAGCCTGCTAGACGCTCTGCGCGACCCCTTAGTGCATCTGGTGCGAAATGCCTTCGATCACGGCATCGAAACGCCCCAAGCCCGCCTCGCCCTGGGGAAACCCCCCAGCGGTCAAATCGAAATTGAAGCCTTTCACCAAGGCGGACAAACCATCATTACCATTACTGATGATGGACGGGGAATTGACCCAGAAGCCATCCGCGCCAAAGTCGTAGCAGGCGGCTTTGTGGCAGCCGAACAAGCAGACGAACTATCAATTGCCGACCTCTACGAATTCCTCTTCTGGCCTGGTTTCAGCACCACTAAAGAGGTCACGGAACTTTCTGGTCGGGGGGTGGGGCTGGATGTGGTTCGCACCAATCTGCGGCAGGTACGGGGGACGGTCAAAGTAGATTCACGACCTGGCAAAGGTACTAGCTTTATCCTGAAGTTACCACTCATGCTATCGATCAGCGATGCCTTAATGGTTAAGGCAGATCGTAATACGGTGGCAATCCCTCTAGACGCCGTAGAGGAAATTCTCCACATTCAAGGGCATCAGATTCAAATGGCTGGGACGCAGACCATGTTGTGGTGGCGAGAAGAATTTATCCGCTTGGTGCGTTTGCAAGAATTACTCCACTATAGTGTCCCCCATCCCGACGGCCCCTCTCCCGACCCAATTGCCCAAGACTATATCCCGGTAATGGTTTTAGCTTCCAGTGAAGGTGTTCTCGCTGTAGTCGTGGAACGTCTCATCGGTCAACAAGAAGTCGTGGTAAAAGCCCTTCCGCTTCCCCTCTCAAAGCCTCGCGGGATCGTTGGTTGCACGATTATGGGAGATGGTCAGGTCGTGACGATTTTAGATGTGGACGATCTCATCGGGCAATTTTATACTCAAAGCGGCACCACAATTTCAGTTGATAATAAATCAGATTTAGGGACACGACATAGCACGCCACTCCTTGCCCCGACAGGAAGTTCTCAACCCCAAATTTTGGTTGTCGATGACTCCTACACGATCCGACAGTTACTCTCCCTGACGCTAATTCGCGCCCGTTACCGAGTCGCGCAAGCCAAAGATGGTCAAGACGCTTTATCTAAATTAGAGGAAGGCTTAAATTGCGATTTAATCATTGCCGATATAGAAATGCCCCGGATGGACGGATTTGAACTGTTGCGAAATCTGAAATCTCAACCTCAATTTGCCTCGATTCCCGTTGCCATGTTGACTTCCCGGAGTGGGTTCAAACATCGCCAGATGGCATTAGAGTTAGGAGCGATTCAATACTTTACTAAACCCTACAACGAGGTTCAGTTATTAGAAGCGATCGCTAAATTAATTAAACATTAAAGAACTTATGAATCGCCGATTCCGGACTAAAGCCCTTGTCTCAACTCGGATTGCCAAGCGAAAACTGGTCTCGTTTCAGATGGGAAGCGAACAGTACGCGATCGCAATTGACCGAGTTCAGCGCGTTCTCAAAGCATTTACACCCCATGCTGCCCTAACCAATGGTTGCCGGTTAATGGAATACGAACAGGAAGCGATCGCGCTTATCGATCTATCGGCGCTATTTCTAAAATCCCACGAAACAGACTACCACTATCTAATTGTTTGCACCATCAAGCAAAAAGAAAAATTAGGCATTCCCGTCTCTGAAATGCCTAAAATCTTAGAAGTATCAGAAGAAAAATTTGAGAACATTCCAGCTTTTTATCAACACGAAGATTTACCCGTCGCTATTGAACAAATTATCCACGCACCTGAGGGTGGTCTCGTATTCTATCTCAATTTAGATCGCCTATAAGTAGGCAGAATTAAATATTTTTAGATGGATAAGCGATAGCGTAAACTATGCAGACATTAGGTTTTCTCGCGTTCCAACTTACTGTCTAGATAGCAATCCTAATTCATTTATTAAGTCTTGGATCTCTGCACTTACTTTTCCCTGGCGCTCTATATAGCGCTAACGTGCATGGCTGATGAAAATCAAGTTCCTGGCTAATCGCAAAATTCAGGTTTATCCAACTCAAATTTAATTTTCCCAGTCCGTTAAAACGGGCTTGAGCGATTAGCCAGGAACTTAAGTTCCTGGCGGGATGATAACGTGGCGAGACTAACTTACAGCCCAGACATTACTTCTCTCGCTGCTGCCAAAGTGCGGTCAATATCTTCATCTGTGTGCGCCAGAGAAGTAAATCCAGCCTCAAACTGAGAAGGTGCCAGATACACACCCCGCTCTAACATTCCGCGATGGAAGCGGCTAAACTTGTTCGAGTCAGACTTTTTAGCATCTTCGTAGTTATGGACTGGCCCTTGAGTGAAGAACAAGCCAAACATCGCGCTGATGCTACCGCCGCAAGCCGCATGACCTGTTTCCTTAGCAATTTGCAGCAAGCCATCACTGAGCTTCTTTGTCATCTTGTCTAACTGCTCGTAGCTGCCTGGTTTTCGCAGCAATTCCAGCGTTTTGATTCCGGCAGTCATCGCCAGAGGATTCCCCGAAAGCGTCCCGGCTTGATACACTGGCCCGGCTGGAGCAATCATCGACATAATATCGCGGCGTCCACCGTAAGCACCCACCGGCAAGCCACCGCCGATTACTTTACCCAGCGTTGTCAAGTCAGGGGTAATCCCAAATCTCTCCTGTGCCCCACCGTAGGCAATCCGGAAGCCGGTCATGACTTCGTCAAATACGAGTAACGCGCCATTTTCTTGCGTAATCATTCGCAAGCCTTCCAGGAAACCCGCGTCCGGCGTAATAAAGCCAGCATTGCCCACCACTGGCTCTAGAATCACCCCAGCAATCTGGTCGGGGTTTGCGTCAAATAAAGCTTTGACGGCTTCCAGGTCATTGTAGGGGGCAGTGAGCGTGTTGCTGGTTGTCGTCTTGGGAACGCCTGGAGAATCCGGCAAGCCGAGGGTAGCGACGCCGGAACCGGCTTTCACCAGGAACATATCGGCGTGACCGTGATAGCAGCCTTCAAATTTAATCAGCTTGTCGCGTCCGGTGAAAGCTCGCATCAGGCGCAGAACTGCCATACACGCCTCGGTTCCGGAATTGACAAAGCGCACCATTTCAATGCTGGGTACGGCGTCAATCACCATCTCTGCCAGCACATTTTCTAACACGGAGGGGGCACCAAAGCTGGTGCCTTTTTCCAGGGCTTCGTGCAAGGCACTAATCACTTCTGGATGGGCATGACCGCAAATCGCGGGTCCCCAGGTGCCAACGTAGTCGATATATTGGTTGCCATCGACATCCCAGATATAGGCACCTTTGACGTGGTCAAAGACGATGGGTTGTCCTCCCACCGATTTAAACGCCCGGACTGGTGAACTGACACCTCCTGGCATCAAATGTTGAGCAGCGGCGAATATTTCTTCTGACTTGGTGGTTTTCAAATTTGTAGAAGTAATCAATGTTATCTCCTCGTTTTGATGATAAAATCTCTGCCTCAAGATAGGCGGAAGCTGCGATCGCAGAGATTACGCTGTTCAATTATCCTACTGAGGGTAATACCAATCATGTCCTACCAAACGAATCAGAATTTACCTGTGAGTGTTTGCTCTTGTTTCTGGAAGGCAGCCTAGGAGTTCCGATCGGGTAGCATTCAACTTGGTAGTTCGATTCAGCGATTCAGTTCGACGGTTCAATGGTAGCTTCGATGGTAGACAGAGGACTTCAAGGCTCACAAGGTTCTCATTTACGCTGTCAGAAGTCAATCAGCCAGCCTGGTTAGCCAGCTTAAATAGCATCTTTGGCAAATGCCTGGAACTGCTTCTTGCAACCTCTTATTCACTTTAGCGAACAACCCGGAAGAATATCTGAGGCATCTAGAACGGGTGCTGAGCAGTTGGTGGTGAGGAGTGATATCTTGTACAAGTGAGTCATTTGTACTGAAAATGCCAGCTGCTGAACCCTCTGCTTTAAGCCAATCCATCCCTGTCGATCGAATCCGCTACAACGAGCAGGGACTGGTGCCAGCGATCGCGCAAGATTATCTGGATGGCACGGTCTTGATGATGGCTTGGATGAATCGGGAGTCGTTACAGAAAACGCTAGAAACGGGACAAGCTTGGTATTGGAGCCGTTCTCGTGGGGAGTTATGGCATAAAGGTGCGACTTCGGGGCATTTACAAAATGTGCGAAGTCTCCGTTATGACTGCGATAGCGATGCGCTGCTGGTTACTGTGGAACAGGTGGGAGAAATTGCCTGTCACACCGGAGAACGCAGCTGTTTTCATCAAGTAGATGGGGAAAAAGCGCCGCCTCCCGCAGATACCTTGTCGGATTTGTTTGCGACGATTTGCGATCGCCGCGATAACCCGAACGAAAGTTCTTACACCAGCAAGCTATTTGCCGGTGGAGATAACAAGATTTTGAAAAAAGTTGGCGAAGAATCTGCTGAAGTGGTGATGGCTTGCAAGGATGACGACAAGGACGCGATCGCGGGTGAGGTTGCTGATTTGTTCTATCACACCCTGGTTGCTTTAGCTCACCATCATGTTGATGTTAGAGATGTTTATCGCAAGTTGCAGGAACGCCGTCGATAATTGATTGGCGACCGATCTAGCCTAGCCATTGTTGGCACAAAAACAACGAGCGTTCACATAACTAGCAACAAACAAATCTAGCTCAAAGCGTTTTGTTTGTTTACTGCAATAGGTACTGTCAAAATAGAGTATTTCACGAGCATAAAGAATGTACGGTAAACAAGGGCGGTGTTCTCAAAGGACGACCTTCGGTTCGCTTCGACTTTAGTTGAATTGTAGAAGTGTAGTTTTCTGCAAAAATGAGATATTCTCGCAAAACTAACACAGGTAGCGATTGATGAATAAAAAGTGTAACCGAATTAAACGATTCACAAGTTTCTTAGCCTTCGCCTATCTTTTGCTACCTGTACATTCTCCCCAGGTTAAAGCGCAGGATTCCTCAAATAATGTAGAAACTGCACCTGAGTTACTAAAAACACCGCCTAATCAAAAAAAGCCGACTGAAGTCTCAATTGGTATTTATATTACTAACTTCGCTAATATCGATCAAGCTAACGAAAGCTCTGAGATAGTTGGCTACCTATTTGCTACTTGGAAAGATCCACGCTTGGCATTTAAACCAAAAAAGGATGAAGAAAACACAAAATATTATAATATTGAAGATATCTGGCAACCCGGTCTAGAAATTATTAACTCTAAAGAATTTCGCGAACAAACTAACAATGATGTTCGTGTAGAAACAAATGGCACCGTTCATTATCAAGAAACTTTTAAAATAAATTTGTCCTCTGGGTTAGATTTAAAAAGATTCCCATTCGATTCTCAAAAAGTCAATATTCTACTTGAATCTTTTAAATATGATATCAACAAAGTGAAATTAGTTTCACAGAATTCGTTAAGTGGACTCAGTAAAGACAGCTACGTTTCCTTGGCAGAATGGCACATTCAAGGAGTAACCACACGAGTAGAACAGAAAAAATTCGATCCTGAGAACACTTACTATTCTCGATTGATCTTTGAAATTAATATTAAACGAAACTATGGCTTTTATATCTGGAAAGTAGGTATCCCACTGTTACTACTAACAATCATTTCGTGGATGGTATTTTGGATTGAACCAAAAGAATTTGGTACACAGGTGTCGATAAGCATTACAAGTATGCTTTCTGTAATTGCATTTAGCTTTACAGTGAATGATGCCTTGCCACGGGTGGCATATTTAACATTTATAGACGGATTTATTTTTTTGTGTTATGTCTTTGTGTTCCTATCTCTCTTTATAGTAATCCTGGTACATTATCTAAGTACAACAGGAAAAGAAAAAAAAGGATTAATGGTTCAAAACAATTCTCGCTGGTTTTTCCCAATTACGTTTAGTATCAGTAATCTCCTATTGATAATTTTGATTATGCTGACATAAGGGTTAAAGTTTTATGAAAAATAGCATTCTAATGCGGCTTTCTATTAGCGAGACAAAATTCGATTCAGGTACTGCAAAATGGCAATGGTGATGGCTACGCTTAACGCGAAGCCTAGCCACAAACCATGCGCCACAGCGGGCGGTTGATCTAATGCCCAGCCACCCACTGTAGGGCCAATGAAATAGCCGATTGCCCAGCAAAGAGAATTAATTGAAAAATATACCCCACGCTGAGATTCGGGGGCTAAGACTGTAATCAGAGAAGATGCTGAGGGAGTGTAGGAAACGAGGGCGATCGCAAAGACTCCCATTGCTAAAATTGCCCACACTAACTGACTTGATGCTGCTACTCCTGTAAACCAAATTAAGCTAAATCCTAATCCCCAAAATAGGGCGGAAATGCACAAGGCATAGGGATGGCTCAAACGTTTAAACATTCTGACAACTGGCAGCTGTAAGAGAATGGCTAAGACAAGGTGCCAGGTAAATAAAGCACTAATGGTTGTGGGGGAAAATCCTTTTCCAGATTCTTCTATACGCAAGAAATTGCTGAAGTACAGGGGCATTGTACTTTGGGTTTGCGAGATATAGGTGGTGAAGATGATGTTCACTAAGCAAAAAATCAACAGACTGCGATCGCGCAGTGCCGTTGCCCAACTGCTAAATGCTTGTTGTTGGCGTTCTCCTGGTTTGTAAGTTTCTGCGATCGCTGCATAGACGACCCCAAAGAACACCACAAATGAAATCGCATCAAGCACAAATAGCTCTCGATAAGCCCCCGTGGTGCCAATTAATACACCTCCCAATACAATTCCGATGCCCATCCCCAAATTGTCTGCCAGTCGCGTTAGGGCATAAGCTTCATTGCGCTGCTCTCCCTCTGTCAAATCTGCTACTACGGCTTCTGTGGCAGGCCAATATAAACCGATGCCCATGCCCATCAGCAAGTTACCAACCACGAAAATGTGAAAATTGTTGCTAATCGCCAAGACTACGGAAGCAACTGCCGAAACCGCTGCTGAGAGTAACAGGGTGCGTCTGCGTCCCCAAAACTGCGAATCTGCAAACGAACCGCCCAAAATACGCCCAACTACGCCAGAAATGGAGGCGCTGCCTAAGCCAATCCCGACTTGCGTGGCGGAGAGTCCCACTTGATTGACAAAAAAAATCGGGGCGTAAAACAAAGTAAACCCAGTGCCAATCCCGGATAAGAATCGACCAGCGGCAAGAATCCAAACTTGGGAATTTAGCTGAGGCAACCAGGACGTGGCTTTGCGGAAAAATGTCATGGGGGAGAGGAATTAGAGGGATTTCTGAAGGCAATTCTGCGGGTGAACGGACTTGTCGCGTATCCACTTCAATACAGAATTGCTTGAATTGAGCAGAATCGGTTTTTCTCAGGTGATAGAGAAAGATAGTGAAAGCAAAAACGCGATCGCGCGATTCCTCTCAAGCTTTCGGTTCAAGCTTTCGGTGCGATCGCTCATAGCTCTAACCTCAGATAGAGACCACCCTAGCTTCTTATCGTTACATTTAGTTACATAAGCTAAACATTGCTTAACAAACGTAGCGATAAACCCGGAGTTCCCACCATGCAAGAGACACAGAAAGTAACCACTCCCGTCATGGACGATCGTAACGCTTGGAGATACGGCTTCACTCCTCAAGCAGAAATTTGGAACGGGCGTCTAGCGATGATTGGCTTTTTAGCCGCTGCGCTGATTGAAATCTTCTCAGGTCAAGGCTTCCTGCACTTCTGGGGTCTGATCTAGAATTAATTCCCTCCCATTCTCGTCATCATGTCACCTCAAGTAATCCGCCTGGGAGTTATCAAAACGCTCCCAGGTTTTTTTTATCTTCAATTGTCGCTAAGGAGTGATGGGAAGCGATCGCTCTCTATCCCCCTAATGAACTCCCATATAGGAAAATAATCCAGTAGCCAAATCCCAAGCAATGAGCAACGTGAAGCCATTTCTCTTCTTGACCGATTTAGACAATACCTTAGTAGGCGATGACGAGGCTCTAGAAGAACTCAAGCGCCACCTGAGCCAGCATCGGCAACAATACGGGACAAAGATTGTTTATGTAACAGGTCGTTCCCCCGTCCTCTACCAAGAACTGAAGACCGAACAGGAGCTATTAGAACCCGATGTCCTCGTTCTCTCTGTTGGGACGGAAATTTATCGAGATGGCAGCGATACACCAGATCCAGCTTGGGTAGAGCAACTTTCTCACAACTGGGATCGGGATTTGATCGTCGCCACAACCGCTCATTTTTCTGACCTCGTTCCCCAACCGCCATCCGAACAACGCCCCTTTAAAGTTAGCTACTTCCTCGCCGAAGAAGCCGCCGTTGAAGTTCTCCCTCAGCTAGAAGATTTGTTGGAAGAACGCAAGCTAGATGTCAAGTTGGTCTATAGCAGTGGCAAAGACTTGGACATCCTACCTCGCGGTGGCAATAAAGGAACTGCAACCACGTTTCTGCGACAGCAATTTCAGATGCCTCCCGAACAAACCGTTGTTTGTGGTGATTCTGGCAACGATGTAGCTTTCTTTCAGTCCGGTGAGGAACGGGGAATCATTGTCGGGAATGCCCAGCCAGAACTGCTAAAGTGGCATTACGCCAATCCTTCGATTAATCGCTATTTAGCAAAAGCGGATTGCGCTGGAGGTATTCTAGAAGGTCTGAAGCATTTCGGCTTTTTAGAATGAACTTATCCTACATCCTCAACATCTTTGCATGATCGGCTATCTCAAAGGGACGGTAGCTGGCATCCAGAAAAGCACCGCCAATCGCGTCATCCTGATTCTGGAAGTTAATCAGATTGGGTACGAACTGCATATCCCGCCGCGCCTGGAGGCTGAGCTACCGGCGGCGGGAGAAATGGTGCAAGTTTTTACACACCAACAAGTTCGGGAAGATCAAGTCCTCCTGTATGGCTTTGGCTCCGCCGCTGAGCGGGATTTATTTCGCGCCCTCGTCAGCGTCAGCGGGATTGGTGCTAGAGGCGCGATCGCCCTCTTAGACACCTTAGGGCTATCAGATTTAGTTCAAGCAATCGTTACAGGCAACACTCGCACCTTAGCGAAAACTCCTGGCATTGGTAGCAAAACCGCCGAACGTCTGGCGCTGGAACTGAAAACTAAACTTGCAGAATGGCGACACTCGGCAGGGGTCACTAGCACCGCGACTGGTCCTTCTGCCGCGATTTTAGAAGATGTGGAGATGACACTACTGGCTTTGGGATATAGCAATAGTGAAGTTGCCCAGGCGATCGCTGTCGTCAGACAAGATACTCTGCTAGCAAAAAGCACGAATGCAGAAGATTGGATTAGAGGTGCGATCGCTTGGTTGAGTCATTGACCTCCTCCCAGCACTCTCGTTGGAGTCCCGATTTAACTCAGGTTTCTAAATTCACAATCGAAATTCCTACCTGTAAGGAATCGGCACTTCAACTTAAACAGATCAGAGCCAACCTTTAATTTCTACATCAGTGAGCGATCGCTCTAACTTGACATATTCACTTTTGGTCGCTTGTAGAATATGTTTCATCATCACCGGCTCTCCGGCATTGGCTGCTAGAAAAGCGGCATTCAAGGAAATATTGCGGATATTTCCTCCCGCTACATTTAGCTTTGCCAGCTTGCTCATATCTAGCCCTTCAGTCGGGGTCTTTTTGGGGAAGATACGCTGCCAAATTTCCGCCCGTTGGCTGGCATCGGGGAAGGGAAACTGCACAATAAATCGGATGCGGCGTAGGAAAGCTTGGTCTAATGAACCTTTCAAGTTAGTCGTCAAAATCGCCAAACCCTGATAAGCTTCCATGCGCTGTAGCAAATAGCTAACTTCAACATTAGCGTGGCGGTCGTGGCTATCTTTCACCTCAGTGCGTTTCCCAAATAAGGCGTCAGCTTCATCGAATAGCAAAATAGCACCGCCTGCTTCAGCAGTATCAAATATCCGCCGCAAGTTCTTTTCGGTTTCTCCAATATATTTACTAACGACTGCACTCAAGTCGATGCGATACAGGTCTAACCGCAATTCCTTCGCCAGTACATCTGCTGCCATTGTTTTACCTGTACCGGAAGCCCCTGCAAATAAGGCGCTGATACCTAAACCCCGATTGCTCTTACCCGCAAATCCCCAGACTTCGTAAACTTTAGCGCGTTGCCGAAGATGAGCGGAGATATCACGCAGAATCTGGCGTTGTGCTTCTGGCAGCACCAAGTCGTCCCAAGTAGAATTTGAATCAATGCGTTGAGCTAAATCATCTAGGCGTGGACGTGCTTGGACGCGACAGAAATCCCATAACTGATTTTGAATTGGAGAATCTACTTCAATTTCTAATTTTTCACTTTTAATTTTTAATTGTTCGCAGGCAGATTGAATGGCGGGACTGCTGAGATTGAATTGAGAGACTAGCTCCTCTACGTGTCCGTTTAGTTCAGCAGCGACTGAGCCTAGATTAGTTTTCCAGATAGCAAGTTGTTCGCTGCGGGTAAGTTTGGGAACGTCGAAGGCAATTAGGGGGCGTTGTGGTGAATGCAGCCGTTCTTCTGTAGTAATCATTAGTGGGGTCGTGGTGCCTTGAATGAGCTGCAAAATTGCGGTTTCTCGGACTGAATCACCTGCATTGAAGCGATCGCAATCCAGCAACAGAACACTACCTGTCAAAGCGACTTCGCGTTCCCAGCGTCGGAGTAGCTGAATCAGGTCGTCGGGATCGGTTGGTAAGCGATGGGCGGATATGAGTTTCAAGGGATGCCCCATAAGGGCGCAGGCAGCGGCAGCGATTGCCCATTTATCGCCTACGTCTAAACCACACAGTTGCGGGATAGAGAAAGTAGAAGAATTTCCCCTTTCAGACAAGATAGCTGCTAGCCTGTCTGCTAACTGCTGGTGGGACGGTTGTAGGGGTGTATGGCAATACGCTTCTACAGGCAAGGGCTGAATTAGACTCATCAGGCGATCGTCCTGATACGGTTCGCCAAACAGATAGTGCAGCACGCTCTCATCAATCTGCAAAGAACAGAAGGTAATGACTTGACCTGTACCGACTTGCAGTAATTGCCAGTGACGCAGAGGTGCTTGGGGGGTAAAAGCACTCCAATGACTTTGGGGAAACACTTCCAAAGCTAAACCAAAGGTCGGATAAGCCATTTCTCGATTTCCTTGAGCGTTAGCGCACAGGGCTGAGAAATTAGGAAAAATTGCCATACCGACGCACAACAGCAGAATATTGCGCTCGAAGGAAGACAGGTTGAAGGTAGTGCAGAGTTGCTCTAATGCTGGGGGGGCTGACATAGAGGCAGCGATCGCATCTAAATTCAATTGCTCGTCCGCAACTGCTTCAACGGCTCGATTCTGCTGGCGATCGATGTACTGCTCTAATTTCCGATGCACTCCCGCTACTGCGGTCATCAGATAGTGGGAATTGCTTTTATACCAGCGGTCGGTGGTTGTGATATTCATTAGTTTTCTGACTTCAAACCGCCATGAGGAAATTACGGATTTATCCTCTAGAACTAAACGCCTTCAAATTTCTCTGGATTGATGAATATATTTAGTGGCAAATTCAAATCGTAAAGTTAAGTATTTAAGCTTAAAAAATTATTAATTTATTTTGTAGCAAATTCGGTTATTCTAAGCCCCTTTTCATGACAGCCCGCGTAGGCAAGCTTTGTTTGTGTGGTTCCGCTCCTTTTCATAGCAGCCTGCGTAGGCAGGCTTTGTTTGTATAGCGCGACTTTAGTCGTTTGGCTAAAATTTCGGGATAAAGGAAAAAGGCTTTTAGAACCAGCTTGGCTATCAAAGCACAACAGCAAATTTACGATTTTTATTTTTTCATACTTCTCAGCAATTCTCCGGGAAAGATGGAAAGAAGCTGTAACTATTAGGTCTCTAATGCTCGATGTATCCCTGCCACTGCGGTCATCACATAGTGAGGGTTGGCTTTGTGCCAGTTAGAAGTGGCTGCTATATCCATTGATTTTTCCACCTTTACCCGAAATCGCCTAATTTACAGATTTTATCTATCTAGAGGAGTATCTATTTTATTAAAATTTATTCCCATGCGTCCTTGACGATTTAAGCAAAGATATGATCTAAAGGCTTAAAATTTTCCCACGCTGGCACGAGAGGCTCAATATGACCTACAAAAGAGTGCAAAAATCTTCCTCTTGGACTCCGCAAACCCAGGCGAAAGCCTCTCGCTTTGCCCCACCTCCAATGACCGTGCAGGCAAAACAACCTGTTGACGAGCATCAGTCAGAGTCGCAAATGCCCAGCTACACCCCCTTGCCAGCAGACTACGTTCATCCTCTGATGAGAAGTTTGAATTCGGCTGAGCCAATGCAGGAGCGGGCAGAAGCACTACAATCTGAGTCTGAGTCCACTGTTGAAGACAATATCCAGATGTCAGCCGGGGCGGAGGCTATCCAGCGTCAGGAAGAGTTGGAAGACGAAGGCGAGGAAAAACTGTCGGTTCAGGCGAAGCTTACGATAGGGCAGCCAGGAGATAAATACGAGCAGGAAGCTGACCAGATGGCAGCGCAGATAGTGCAGCAGATAAATGCGCCCTCTCCTCAGTCGTCAGGTCAGAGTAACCCAGTCCAGCGGCAAGAGATGCCTCCTGAGGAAGACGAACTTCAGATGAAGCCAATGGTGCAGCGTCTGCAAGCCAGCGGAGGAACGGTTACGCAAGATGTGGAAGCCTCCATTCAAGGGGCGCGGGGTAGCGGACAGCCACTGGCAGATAGCATCCGTGTACCGATGGAAGGGGCGTTTGGGGCTGATTTTAGTAGCGTTAAAGTCCACACCGATTCTCAATCTGACCAGCTCAACCAATCAATTCAGGCGAAAGCTTTTACCACAGGACAAGATATCTTCTTTCGTCAGGGAGCTTACGAACCTGGAAATCGGGAGGGACAAGAGTTAATTGCCCACGAGTTAACTCATGTGGTACAGCAGAGTGGCGGTACGCTATCCGGAGCAGTGCAAGGTAGGTTAATTCAGCGCACGCCGGATGACCTTTGGAACGCGGTGAATAGCGAGCAGGACGTTGACACTATTAGTCAGGAAAAAGCCAAACAAATATTAAAGAATGATTTCTACTCAAACTGGTTTCTTGTGAGAGATTACTTGGTAGAGGGTAAATGGAAAGGCAAGGAGCAAGCAGAGATTGAGAGAAAGCAGCCTTGGTTCAAAAAGCTAATGCGAGAGAGTTTCATCAAACTGCGTCAGACGGAGACTGACAAGCTTCTAACACATATACGAGATAATGAACTCGCAACTGGTGAATTCGAGAACTTAGAACCGGAAGATCGCCTGAAGTGGTCGAGTGCGGGTAGCGAGACACTAACTTCTGACATTGATGTCAATCTCAAAGGTGCAGGCTCAATCGCAGCCGTCACGCTGTTCAATCAACTGTTCAAGACAGAACTCAAATGGCCTAACGAACCTGGCACAGTCTTTGATGTCAACGTCTATGCTCAAGACTTCATGGAAAAGAAGCCATTCACGCTTGATAAGAACGAAAACGAGAATACCGCAAAAATTATTCCGCAACAGGAAGTCGAGCTAAAAGGTGATGTCTTTACTAAGTTTGCTGCCGATCAAGATATGTGGTCGATCTTAAAGATGCGAATCCACATGACACAAGAAGAATGGGAACAATATCAAACCTCTATTGTAGGAGATAGCTTAAAGCCATACGACGAAGGCGCTCAGTACCAAGAAGGGATGGACGTAGAAACATACCATAAGCAACAAAAACTCCGTATACACTTTGCAGAAGCTGAAGGTTACTACAACGAGTATCAGTGTTTACTTCAGGAGAAGATTCTCCAAATCAACACCAGCACTGATGAGGTTTATGTCACCCTGCGGAAGAATCTCGAAGCTGGTAAACAGTATCTCTCCAAGCATCAAGCTGCTGATACGAAGAAGATGGCAGCAGCTAACCTAATTTACCAGGAACAACTGGATGAAGTTGCAGCAATTCGTCTGTATTTGCAAGACCTTAAAGATTCTAGCAAAAGCAAAAATACTATAGCTCTTCAGAAAGAAATTGATCAATACTCCGTGCGTCTTAAAACAGCACTCTCACACTCGATTGTTTATGCCAATGAAGCCTATTTTACTCAGGGTGCAGTTCACTTCTCCGTAATTGGTCAGCAGATTGGCAACAGCATTAAAAAAGATAAAGGATTTGATAAGGTCGAACTTCAATTATCTGACGAAGAATATCTCCATTCCTTCCGAGAACAAGTAGGAGACACGCTTAAGGTATTGCACGAGTACAGTGAAGCAGAAATTTGGAAAGCTGCATATAAAGCTGGTAAATATATAGACCGTATGCTCAAATCTGCTGCTCCTTTAGTAGGTTCTTCTACAGTGAATTGGTTTAATCGTTTGTCAGAGGTAGGTAGCATCGCGATCGCGCTCAAGGATGAAGGCGCAAATAGTGAAACGCAACAGAGTAGGCTCAATCCGGTTGCTGGAGTAATGGCAGATAGCGTATCCGGTTTCCGCAATCTGATCCTTCAGTTTGGGGTAGATGTCGAAAAAACCTATCAAAATAACCAGGAAGCGAAAAAAGCAGCCGAGAAGAATAAAGTCGAGGAACAACCTAATCTTGATGAAATTCAACGACCAAAAGCAGATAGCAATAATTCTGTAGGGGCGGAAATGCAACAAAATATTGAACAAGCAGAAGACAAATTTGCTGGTTTGGTCGAACTAGCTCGTCAGATGTGGGGGATTTAATGGCTAGTCTTTTCACTGCAATTGTCTTGCGCGATGTGCCGAAGTTGTCTGCTCAGATTGACTTATTTAAATATCCGCTTAAAGGAGGTTTTCGGGGGTTTTCTTTGGTTCCGCCTGGAGTTCATTATGTAAGCGTTCAGGCTGAGGCAACACATCCAGGATTTTGGTGCTATCTGCATCCAGATGAGGTAGTTGTTAAAGTTTTTGACTATACTTTACAACAGTTTGTGGATGACAATTCCGAATCTGTCGCTACCTATCAACAATTAGCCATCAACGGTTCTATGGGAACAGCACTCTTTCCTTATCCCCAAGAACAGTGGGAAAAGTGGTGGAAATTGACCCAATATATTAATCCCAGCGATTTTCCTCCGCAACTTTATCAAGAGATAGTTAGCGAACCACCAGTCAATCTGCCAATAGCAGAATTATCTGATTGGATGGAAAAACATCACAAGTCTCGCTTTGAACTAGCTCTATTTGATACCCATAAAGGCGATCGAGAAGCGTTTTTGGGGGAACTTCAGTTTTCTTTTGTGCGCTGGCTGGTTAATTCCGAAAATAATGAAGATGCAGAAGCTTTTAACCGCTGGCAGCACTTACTTCTATCCATCTATAATGCAGGTGAAAGAATAATCTCTCAAAATTCTAATTGTTTTGTGGCTGTAATCGATACCCTGATAGCACAGTTTGAATGCTTGTCCGATAGTATGTTTGAACCAAATAGCTTTGTTAACCACGATGCTAGTTATCTGGTTGAAGATATGCTGGATACGGATATCGAGGAATTGGGGGCGAAAGGTCGAGAATTTGCTGCTTATTTGGAAAAACGGAGGACGAATGGGTAGCATGGCATTCTATCAAGAGATAGCCAGCACCAAGGCGATCGCAAACTCGGCAGATTAATTAGATAGACAAACTTTATGCCTCAATGACCGAACTTTCCTCAGAACTGCTTTAGGATGCGATCGCGCTAACGAAAACGCAAATACAGGAAATGCGATCGCGTCTCTAAAATAAGTTTGCGTAAATTGGCACAATCCCGCCTCTGCGTTCGTGTAGTCCCAGCGAGATAGGTCGGGTAAACTCTAAACATAATATAGAAAACTAGAGTTTCCATTTTCTTCTGCCATGAAACCTGTCTGGAATTCCCTGGCTTTTGCGCTTGTGCTATTGTCCGCTTCCCCCACAGCAGTGCTAGCGGAACCGACATCGCCTCCTACGGTGATTGTGACTCCAGTTCCCAAGAAAACTGAAACCCCAACGCCTCAACCAGAGGATACCAACACGCAAAAGGATTCACCTCCGGCGGTAATCGTCACTCCAGTTCCGACAACGCCAAAGACGGAAGAAACCAGCACCCCCGAAGTCAAACCCTCTGCTGAGGAAACAAAACCAGAACCCAGTCCGGAAGCAAGTGAAAAGCCGGAAACAAAACCAGAATCCGATACAGACGAAAAAGCTGAGGAGGAGAAACTAACTCCAGAAGAAATTGCTCAGCAAGAGAAAATAATTGAAGCGGATAAGCTTTATCTGGGGGGACAATTTGCTGCGGCTGAAAAGCTTTACCGGGAGGCAAAAGTTCCTTTTGCGAATGCAACCGAGAAAACTGAGCGAAAAGAAGCCATTACTGACGCGGATAAGTTAGCACCAGCGGGGAGAGTTTATTGGCGCGAGGCTCAAGCGGGTATACAACAAAAACTGGAAAGCAAAATTTTTGTGCCGCTGCAATTTTTAGTAGAGCAGTATCCTGAATTTATTCCCGGTCAGGTAGAGTATGCAAAAGCGCTGCGGGATTACAATCAGGTAGAAAAATCTTTACAAGTTTTGGAACGGGCAAGCACTCTTTATCCCGCCGAACCGATGTTGCTCAAAGCAAAAATTGCAGCATACGGTCAAAATAAAAAATGGTTGGAAGCTTCGCTGTCAGCACGTCAATTTGCGTTGCTTAACCCGAATCATCCAGAGGCGACGGAGTTTACAACGCTAGCGGAAGAGAATCTAAAACGTTATCAATCGCATTTACGCGCGGAGTTGAGAGGGAATGCGATCGCTAATGTAATTACGGGTGCTTTAAGCTATGCCTTCACTGGCAGTTTGTTCGGCCCTCTGACTGCCGTTGAAAGCGCCGCACTGATGCTGCGGGGAGAATCTGCGATTGGTCGATCGGTGGCAAAACAAGCCAAACGCGAACTGCCACTGGTTGAAGATGAAGAGGTGTTGAATTACGTTCGGGAGATAGGAAATAAATTAGCAACGGTAGCGGGACGCCAAGATTTTGAGTATGAATTTTTTGTGGTTCTAGATGACGATCTCAATGCTTTTGCGCTACCAGGAGGCAAGGTTTTTGTCAATGCGGGGGCGATCGCTCGCACCCATTCTGAAGCAGAATTAGCCGGTTTATTAGCTCATGAATTATCTCATGCCGTCCTCTCTCATGGGTTTCAATTAGTCACGCAAGGAAATCTTACGGCTAGCGTGACCGGATTTATTCCTTATGCTGGGAATACTGTCACCAATCTGATTGTTTTTGACTACAGCCGCGACATGGAACGTCAGGCGGATATTCTCGGAACTCGCATTCTCAGTGCTACCGGCTATGCGGCGGATGGGATGCGGAATCTGATGGTGACGCTAAGCAAGCAAGATCGCGATCGCCCAATCTTCAGTTGGCTTTCCACGCACCCGATCACCGATGAGCGGACTCGGTATTTAGAAAGTTTAATTCAGAGTAACGGCTACAACCGCTATGCCTATGAAGGAGTAGCGCGACACAACGAAATTAAGGCAAAAGTGAAGAAAATTCTCGACGAGGCAAAGAAGAAGGAAAAAGAACGCAAACGAAAGCGCGATCGCAATTAGCAATTCAGCGGGTAGACACGATCAACCTAAACATCTGGCTTAGGTTAGATTCAGGAACGAAACCCAACATTGACAACGCTTTGATGGGGTACTATCCCTAGAAGGCTTTAGCCTTATGGCATGAACGCGCCTCCGCATCTGCTCGATCTATCCGACAAAGACGAGATCCATCTACTTAGCCATTAAGCCATGCAAAGAGTATTAGAACCCGAAGTCATGGACAGTTTGGAAGAAGCTGTTGAATATGACGCGATGGACTTTACAGAAATAAATGGGGCATTTGCTCAACGGGCAATTGAGATAGGAGCAACAAATACAACTGTTCTAGATGCCGGAACCGGAACCGCTCGAATTCCTATCTTAATTGCACAGCAACGCTCTGAATGGCAAATTATCGGCATCGATATGGCAGAATCAATGCTGCAACTTGGTAGAGAAAATGTAGAAAAAGCTGGGTTGCAAAAACAAATCATTCTGGAATTTGTTGATGCTAAGAAGTTACCTTATCAAGACGGAAAATTTGATATGGTAATTTCCAATAGCCTGTTTCACCACCTACCCAATCCACTGCCATTCTTGCAAGAAGTGAAACGAGTTGTAAAGCCGCAGGGTGCTATTCTCATCCGAGATTTAATTCGTCCTCCAAGCGAGGAAATAATGAATAAGTTGGTGGAAAGTATTGGTACAAATTACAACAAACATCAAAAGATGTTATTTCACGACTCTCTCCACGCTGCGTTTACCTTGGATGAAGTGCA
>NZ_JACJOQ010000418.1:0-11808 GCF_014695635.1 Coleofasciculus sp. FACHB-712
GACGCCCGCGAGCAAGTCGGAGGAGCGATCGCTTAAAATTCGAGATGCCTTGCTAACATCGCTGGCGATCGCACTCCAACGCTTACTTCGCAGTTGTATGGAAATATCTTCTAAATCGGCTTGCATTTCCCGCACTGCTTGATTGTCAATGGGTAGGGCATACCGTAACAAAGCTTTACCATCTGTGATGGCATTTCCCGATGGCAATCCACTATCACGGGCAGTTTTGCCAGAATCCCACCAAGCAGCGCTGAGTCCTGCTGAGAGTGTCATCATCAGCACTACTAAGACGCCTGTTAAAGCCAAGCGTTTGAACCAATCGAGCGTGGAACGGTTTGAATCAAGCATAAATTAATTCCTGCATGCTGCTTTCCCGACTGCGGTTGAAGCTTTCACGCTTACCAAAAACTCCATTTTTAATCTTGCCACACGGGTGTCCCGACCCAGCGACATTAGACGCAGCCGATCGATCTACGAGTAATAGGAAGAACCTCCGCTCGCGGTAAAATGAGGTGCCGATTGTTCTCCCCTAGATAAAGATTCATGATTTCGAGTAACGACTTTAGAACTGGCGTCACCATTGAATTAGATGGAGCTGTGTGGCGGGTAGTGGAATTTCTCCACGTTAAGCCAGGGAAAGGAGCTGCGTTTGTCCGCACTAAGCTAAAAAATGTGCAGTCAGGCTCCGTTGTGGAACGAACCTTCCGGGCCGCAGAAACGGTGCCCCAGGCAAATCTGGAAAAGCGCACGATGCAGCATACCTACAAAGAAGGCGACCAGTTCGTGTTTATGGACATGGAAACCTATGAAGAAGCAAGCCTGAATGCGGTTCAGATTGGCGATCGCGTAAAGTACCTTAAGGAAGGAATGGAGGTGAACGTCATTAGCTGGGGCGAGCAGATCATGGAAGTGGAACTGCCCAACTCCGTAGTGCTGGAAGTGACGCAAACCGATCCCGGTCTCAAAGGCGATACCGCCACTGGCGGCTCGAAACCCGCAATCGTGGAAACAGGTGCCCAGGTGATGGTTCCCCTGTTTATCACGGTGGGAGAGCGGATCAAGATTGATACCCGTACCGATACCTACCTAGGTCGAGAATAATGCAAAAGTTTTTAGTCAGTGGTCAGGGGTCAGCGGTACAGAAGAAACAACCAACAACCAACAACTGACACTGACCTTGAGACGAGATTTACCCTTGTCTCTACCAAGCAACAATTAATCCCTGACTACTGACATCCTTTTTCTCATGTCCATAGACTTCAACGATCTCCGTGAACTGCTGGCAGCGATCGCGCAAACCGATATTACAGAGTTGACACTCAAAAGCGCTGATTTTGAACTCACCGTGCGGAAAGATCCGCGCGGGGGTTTGCCGGTCTTGCCACCCGCCCTGGCAGGGAGTGGGAGTCCCGAAGTCTCGGCTCCCCCCTCCCAGGCATCTCCGTCCATGCCGTCCAGCCCGAACTTAGAGGCGGTGCCACGAACTGCCCCGCCGACCACTGCTGGTTCTCCCATTGATAGAAGACTCGAAGATGTCAAATCACCGATGGTGGGGACGTTTTATCGCGCTCCCTCACCGGATGATTCTCCATTTGTGGAAGTGGGCGATCGCATCCGTACCGGACAAACCGTCTGCATCATTGAGGCAATGAAGCTGATGAATGAAATTGAAGCCGAGGTGTCCGGTACGGTGATAGAAGTTTTGGTTCAAAACGGCGAACCTGTTGAGTATGGTCAACCGCTGATGCGGATTAACCCCGAATAACTTTAGCGTTTGTAAACGTTGCGCGGAGGCATCTGCCATGAATCGTCCAAAAAGTTTATTTCCAAATTTTTTTTATTTTTGGAGTAAACTTTTTTGTATAATTTAATTGTCTAAAAAATTCCTTCTAAATAATGGAAATATCGATTAATTTTGCTAAATACGCATATTTCCATTATTTAATTCTACGAAGTTTCCTTTAAGAAATCGTATCTAAAGTTACCCGATTTACAATATTAATCAACAAAAGAAATTTAACAATTACTAAATAGTTATTAACCAAAAAACATCATATATAATCAGGATGAACTATCATTTCTGGTTAGTCTCATGCGACAAGCTTTGTCTGTACCACCAGAAGTTGTACAACAACTTGCAGAGTATTTCAGCATCTTGAGCGAACCAATGCGGTTGCGGATTTTGAACTTCCTGCGCGACGACGAGAAATGCGTACAAGAATTGGTTGAGGCAACACAAACCAGTCAGGCTAACGTTTCTAAGCATCTAAAAGTGATGCTGCAAGCCGGTATCCTGAGTCGCCGCAGCGAAGGGACATCGGCTTATTACAAAGTGGAAGATGAGTTGATTTTTGAATTATGTAACTTAGTTTGCGATCGCCTTGCCGCTCGGATTGAACAGCAAGCCCGTCACTTCCGTGACTTTAGCTTAAGCGCGAGAAAGTAAACAAAGCCCTATAAATCAAAATTTTTCTCAAAGTTTTGGCGAGTCAGAGGCTGATTGAGTTCCAACCCTTCACCGCCCAAAACTTCCAACCTTTTTCCCTCTACATCAATCCAAACATTGGTATTGGGATTGATACTGGTGGCTGTATAGAGGATTTGCGCCACGCGACCTGTCATCGAGGCACTACCGCCACCAGCAGTAAATTCTTGGGACAAATCTACGTGAACACCATCCTCCCGAACATCCAGATTTCGTAGCTGCGTTCCCTTGGGAATCGTGCTGCTGTAAGCCGGATCGTTCGGGCCTGCCAACAAACGATTGAACGCACCTTCTAGAATGTTCTCAGACTTAACTCCTGCCTGTATTTTGACCGGAGCGGACACCACCTCAATCTTGCTACCACTACTCTTGAGCCAGTAGACTTGAACCGTCTTCTGACTAGATAGTTGCTGAGCGGACGGCTGCACAGAGGGTTGCACAGATGGCTGCACAGACGCCTGAGGCGAAGTAGTCGGTTGGATAGCCGTAGAAACTGACGGTGTTGGTGAAGAGTCTCTATTTGCTGCCTGTTGTTCCCCTGGGCTACAAGCCGCCAAAGCCATCGCCAAAACACTAACGGCGATGCCAATCCCGATTCGACGGCCTGGTTGTTGAATTTTCATATCAATTTCCCTCCTTAAAATTTATTTGGATGCTGGTGAGGAGGTTTTGTTGAGGAATACAGTGAAGACGAGCGCTGCTCCGGATAATTCTAACGCGGTGTAGATGCAGAAGCGGTGTCTGGCTTTTCTACTCTGACAAATGCAGCTAACTCTAGTTGTTCCTGATTTAAATCTAATTTTAGGAGTCGGGCAGCAATCCCTCTATCTTCCAAGGTGCGTAGATCCAAGCGGCTATTGAGACCGGACACGAAGGAGGCAACCAGGAGGGGTGGCACTGGCATCCCATTGACCAAGACATTTGGCTCGATTAATTGCAACTGATGCTCAGCCACGATACCCAGCCCTGATTCCACCGAGACAACCAGTTTATCTGCATTTCCCGGCTCCTGCAATTCCAACTGGAAACGCAGCCGGTTATCTCCCAGAAATTCCACTTGAGGATTGACAAACTCATAGCGCTGAACCAGCATATCAGCGTTGCTGCCAAGAATGCGGCTTCCCAGTTTACGCAATTGAGCGCTGACGGCGGGTGACTGTAAAGCTTGATTGATGTCTTGCTGGGTAATCACCAAACGTACCCCAGCTTGTAAAGGTTCCTTCAACAATTCGGTCGGTCGCACTCTCTTCTGCCGGAGACGCGCCACATCCAGGTTAATGGGGTCGGTTTCCATTTCCAGCTCTGCAATCCGGAATTCTGGCGTTACCCACAACCCTCGCCCCCCAATCCGCACTCGCTCAACTTTTCCTTGCACAATTTGGAAATTTGGAGCATTGTCAACGCGGACTTGCAACTGCTCCACTTTACCAAACTGGGAACGAATGGCATTTTCAGCGATGCGGTCGATGGCTAAATTTGCGGGGGAAACGAGAGCAAGCAAACCAGATAGAAAAATTGCTATAAATTCCATAGTTCTCGCTTAAATTTTCTGGCGCACAATGACGCGATTTTCTGAAATTTCGCGCACAGACGCAAAGTTTTTAGGAGTGATAAAAGTGATAAAAGCGCCTTGGCATCAAATGCTCGTCCAAGGGTTTTTTGAAGCGTAAAGGCACAAAGACACAGAATGAGAACCTCGTGTCTTTGTGCCTTTGGGGTGAATTGTTATTGATTTAAAGCAGCATCAATCCGCTGCTTTAAAGTGGTCGCGACTTCCTCCACAGGAATTTCCTGAGATTTGCGAGTCGCCCGTTCGACAACTTCCACTTTACCGCTATTGAGCGATCGCCCGGTTACGATGCGATAGGGTATCCCGATTAAATCGGCATCTTTGAACTTTACTCCCGCTCGTTCATCGCGGTCATCTAAAAGCGTTTCGATTCCCGCTTGATTCAACTGGGTGTATAGTTTTTCGGCAACTTCCACTTGTTGGGCGTCGCTGGTGTTGGGAACTGAGATGATGACGTGATAGGGCGCGATCGCAACAGGCCAGATAATTCCATCTTTGTCATAAGATTGTTCTACGGCTGCCTGGGCTAACCGCGAAACACCCAGACCATAACAACCCATTATTAGGGGAATTTCCTCCCCTTGTTCGCTGGTGTAAGTGGCTCCCATTGCTTGAGAATACTTGTTACCTAGCTGGAAAATGTGCCCCACTTCAATGCCACGGGCAGTACGGAGTGTTTGAGCAGGATCGTGAGTTGCGCGATCGCCCGGTCGTGCCTTGCGGATATCTACGACCCCTTCTGGTAACTTAAACTGCTCGCCCCAATTAGCACCGACAACATGGTATTCCAAGTCGTTAGAACCTGTGACGAAGTTTTTTAGCTCGACCGCAGTTTTATCGACAAACCGCAAAAACCGGGGAGCTAAATTTTTAGCCGTACAGATATAATCATCTGCAATGTCGGGAGCGATATAGCCCAAAGGTAGGGGTCTCGTCGCCCACAGCTGCTGAAGCGCTGCCGCTGGAACCTCTACAGATAGCACCGTTTTGGCTTGGTATTCCGGTGCCAATTTTGTCAGAGCGTTGTGCAACTTTACCTCATTAACTTCTTGGTCGCCCCGGATACTAATCAGTACCAGCACCGTCAAGCCGTTGTCATAAACTGCCTGGTAGAGGACGTTTTTCACCACTTGAGTCGGCGAACACTTGAGGAATCGACAGAGTTTATCAATGGTATCGGCGTCCGGCGTCTTCCGCTTCTCATAAGTGTTAAACGGAGATGATTCGGTGTCAGCAGGTAAAGAAACCGCTTTTTCCACATTGGCGGCGTACTTGCCATCTTCGGTGTAGAGAACTTCATCTTCCCCGGCTTCAGCCAGTACCATAAATTCTTGAGAACCAGACCCCCCAATCGCACCTGAATCAGCTTCTACAGCACGGAAGGCTAAACCAGTCCGGCTTAACATCTTGCTGTAAGCATGGTGCATATCCTGATAAGTTTTTTTCAAGCTTTCTTCATCGACGTGGAACGAATAGCCATCCTTCATGATGAATTCCCGTCCTCGCATCAAACCAAATCTGGGGCGAATTTCATCCCGAAACTTAGTTTGAATTTGGTAGAGGTGCAGAGGCAACTGGCGGTAGGAGCGAATCATATCACGAGCGATCGCTGTAATCACTTCCTCATGCGTTGGCCCCAGCCCCAGTTCCTGCTCTCGGCGGTCTGTCAGGGCGAACATGATCCCTTCAGCTTTGGTATAAGTATCCCAGCGCCCCGACTGCTGCCACAATTCAGCGGGTTGTAGTTGCGGGAGTAGACACTCTTGTGCGCCGGTTGCATTCATCTCTTCCCGTACAATCTGAGAGATTTTTTGCAACACCCGCCACATGAAGGGTAAATAGGCGTAGATACCGCTCCCGATGCGACGAATGTAGCCTGCACGGAGCAGTAATTTATGGCTGGGGATTTCCGCTTCCGCCGGTTCTTCCCGCAGAGTGACAAAAAACATTTGTGACAGTCGCATCGCTGGTTCCCTCTACAGATTGGATAATCGATATCTCAGTTAAGTCTAGAATGTCCACAAGTTCACAAGAAAACCACTTTGCCCGATTTAATGAGTGCGGCTCAGCCTCCTCTAGAATTTATTCCACCGGCGCTCAACCCCCTGGTTTTACGAGCCGCCCAACAAGTGCTACCTGGCTGCATACGTTCCCAAACAGCGATTACCCAAATTCAAGCAGAAAACGTTGAGATTTTAGTCGATTTATATCGCCAATTTCAGGATGGGAAGATCCGCTTTATGATGGCATTTCGCCATCCCAGAGTTGAAGATCCGCTGTGCATGAGCTATCTGCTTTGGAAATTAGTACCGCGGCTGGCACGAGAAAAGGGTATCTCACTACAGCACCCGATTCATGCCCACTTTCTTTATGACCGAGGGATTCCTTTATGGGCGGGAGCGCACATGGGCTGGCTCTATTCTCGCTTAGGTGGTACCCCTATCCATCGCGGTAAGGCAGACTGGACGGGATTGCGTTCGGCTCGTGACCTGTTTGCCAATGCTCGGTTTCCGATAACCGCTTCCCCAGAAGGAGCCACCAATGGTCACAATGAGATTATCAGCCCTCTAGAACCCGGAATCGCACAATTAGGCTTTTGGTGTGCTGAAGATTTGCAGAAGGCTGGACGAGGGGAGCAAGTTTTAATTGTGCCAGTCGGAATTAAATACCGTTACGTCGAAGCTCCCTGGAAAGAGATAGAAAAGCTTTTAGGCGAATTGGAAGTAGCGAGCGGTTTGCCAGAAGGAAAGTTGAAGGGTGAATTGAAAGGCGAATTACAGGGTGAAAGTTTAAATCCATCGGCTAACCTGCAACCTTTTCAAGCTTCTCTCTACCAGCGGCTGTGTCGTCTAGGCGAACATTTACTGTCTGTAATGGAGGAGTTTTACACCCGGTTTTATCATCAAACTTTGCCGACTGTGGAAGCGTCACAGAACAATGCGAATGAAGCTTTGGCGATTCGACTTCAAGCACTACTGAATGTGGCCCTAACAGTGGCAGAGGAGTATTTTAACCTGCCATCCAAGGGAAGCGTAATTGACCGTTGTCGTCGTCTAGAGGCGGCTGGCTGGAATTATATCTATCGAGAAGACCTGAAGAATATTAAAGCGCTGTCTCCCCTAGAACGCGGATTGGCGAATCGAATTGCTGAGGAAGCCAGCCTTCGGATATGGCATATGCGGTTGGTAGAAACTTTTGTAGCCGTAACTGGACAATATGTTCTAGAAAAACCAACCGTAGAGCGTTTTGCCGAAACTACCTTACTTTTATGGGATATGGTAACTCGAATTAAAGGCAGCAATCCCTTCCAGCGTCCTCGATTAGGTAAGCAACGGGTAGAGATGAGTGTAGGGCAACCCATCTCGGTTTCAGAACGCTACCCAGTCTATCAAGCAAATCGGCACGGTGCGAGACTTGCAGTAACTGATTTAACTAAAGATTTGCAACACGCGATGGAAGGTTTGATTGCTTCGGCTGGATGAAATCCCCAGTTTTTAAATAAGTTGGCTCGTGAAAATCCGCAGGATGACATTTATAAAATCTTGCGGATCGCGAGTAATAATTTCATCCAAATTATTCATAACGGCTGTACTCAGGACAAACCCAATTAATTTTTGCAATAAATGCTGAAAAAGAATTTCAGCGTTGAGTTTCCTGGTGTTTCCCCAACCTGCGAAAATCTCCAAGTTTATTCCATCCGGCTACTTAATAGCGAATGACGACTTCTCTGCTTACGTCTTCCTTTAGTTAGAAATCTTGTGATATCTTTGCCATCTTATTGATGGATTTCTAATGGGGATCATATCTGTCTCTAGCGGGGTTAAACTTCCATGATTTATTCGTTAATTTTCTTTAAGTAAGTGAAAACCTGTTTCTTGAACAAAAGAGACAAAGCAATTATTAATTTTCCGGAGGGTTAAGTATGACATCAGGCACTTTACACGCATACGATCAAGGTAAACAAGCTTTTCAAGGCATGGATGTAGACCAGCAGCTTGCCGTACTGTGGTTTGTGTACACCAAGATGGGTAAATCTGTTACACCAGCCGCTCCAGGTGCTTCTGGTTCTGAGATTGCTCAGGGATTGTTCAATCAAGTTAAGGAACTATCCCATGAAGAACAGCTGCAAGTTCAGCGTGACATTGCTTCTAAAGCGAATACACAAATTAGCCGCGAATATGGTTCTCTGAGTCCAGAAACCAAACTAGCGTTTTGGTACTTTTTAGCGCAAGGAATGGATAGTGGTACCATCATTCCGATGCCTCCTAACTATGAACTTTCCCAAGCTGGAAAAGACTTGCTAGCGAAAATTGAAGGAATGGACTTCCAGCACCAAATCGATTTTCTACGCGGTGCGGTGCTACCGATGGGTGCTGAGGCTGCTGGGGGTTCTGACATCTAGAAAGAATATTTAATTTCCTGTTGAATTCCTCCTTTATACCCCCGCTATGTTGTTAAGCAATTAGCGGGTTTTTTTACTGATATTTTGCACAAATCCGGTAGCCTACTCGAAATTCAAATTCCGGGGTAACAGCTCAAGTCCATCAAAATGGACTTGAAGCTTTGAGACTTTGGAATTTTAGCCCAGATGAATTCCGAGAGGCCGATTCGTTTGTGTAGCTCCAAGTTGTAATGTGTGAGCTACAGCAAGTTTCGCAAGAAGTTTAGTTTTTAAGGGTAGCTAAATTCAACTTCCCTGGCTGTTACTGTTGTGCCTACTGCTTCTGGCGCACCGACTACTAAATTCATCTCGTCGCAGTAAACAGTTAGTAAAGGCTGACCTAAGTTTAACTGGGAAAAAGGGCTTTCTGCTGGGATTTCTAGCTTGCCACTCATTGCCTTTAGTTGAGATTCAAGCTGACTTTTGAAGAAAAGCAAATCGTAATTTTGGCTACTAAACGCAGTTCCGATTAATGGCTGCCGCCACCATGTAGAGATGGGCAATAGGGCGTCTGTGTAGCTGAGACTGCATAATAACCGATCGCCTTGACGGACGGTGACACCAGCGCGATCGCCTTTTTCCCAGGTAAACTCAGCAAGTTCCTTCGGTAAACCCCAGATTCTTCTCCCACCAGCAACAGAATCGGCATTATCTACATAGATGTGGGACACCCAACCGCCGAACTTGTCTTCATATTTGACCATCGCTGGGATAACAATTAACTCGCTATACTCCAACACGGAACCCGATCCGTAGTAGGAAAGATAAACCCCGCCTAGGGTTTTTCCAGGAAAAACTGAGACGATTTCTAACTCTGGAGGGATGAAGGGACGCGATCGCTCAACATCTATCAAGTGCAGGGTTTGTAGCGCGTAACCCTGGAGTGTCCAAGGTGCTCGTGGATATGACATTTTCAACTCCTACAATCATATTCATTTTTATTAAGACTTTTTCCTAAACAAATA
Organism: Coleofasciculus sp. FACHB-712; assembly: GCF_014695635.1. NCBI lineage: Bacteria > Bacillati > Cyanobacteriota > Cyanophyceae > Coleofasciculales > Coleofasciculaceae > Coleofasciculus > Coleofasciculus sp. FACHB-712. The sequence goes on from NZ_JACJOQ010000418.1 coordinate 9,462, forward strand.
AACATCATCACGTTGATAGGTTAATTGAAATCCTGGGGTATTTTTTAGTTGATTTGCCAGCTTGGCAGCGAACTCTTGGCTACCAGTCCCGCCAGCACCGCCTGGATAACGCACATTGAGCAATATATACTCAAAAGGAGATAGATCGGCAGGGAGCGGACTCAGATCGTCCACTAATTTGATCGTCTGGCGGTGAGTTAAATGAGGTGCAATCCGATTGGTGGTTAACACACCGCCTTTCGTTTGAACTTGAGCGATCGCTTCTCGCGCTGCTTGCCAAGTATCAACAGAATTTTGATATTTCGACCAAAAATAGCCATACTTTCCTAACGCTAAGAAAGCCACTATCGACCATACGATTATTGCCCGTTTGTCTCGCAGCCAACTTCGATTTGCGGCAAGGCTGGAAATGACAGCCAACATCAAAAAAGGCAAAATTGGCAAAGAATATTGGTGGAGTAAATCCCGTTGGTGTGGTTTGTCAGAAAGAATATTTAACACCAAGGCGGGAATTGCACTGATTAGAGGCGTCATGTGGCGGGGAGAAAGTCCCCAAATTATCGGCAAAACCAACAGTGCCAAATATTCAAATGTCTGAAATGAGAAAATCCTCCCCAATATCAACCCAGGTTTAAACAGCAGATTTCTAGCAATATCTAGAACTGAGTTACCGAGATAGCTGTAACGTGAAACGGCAGCTACTTCGCTACCGCTGAAAGATGGAATAATTAGCTGAGTTGCAATTAGGAACCAAGCGATACCAGCAGAAAGAGCAAATGCACCACATAAACGCCGCTTCTCAAACATCAGCAGCCAAATCCCCATTGCTGTGACAGTAAGGGATAAAACAGCTTTACACCCCAAAATAAAAATAATACTGACACAAAACCAGCCAATTCGATTTTGTCTAGCACACCATACCGCTGCTAAAAATGCGGGAACCGCCATCACTTCTGGATGGAATTCAAATAAATTTGCATTAAAAATCAGCGGGTAAAGCAAGTAGACTGCTGATATTGTGATTGCTTGCGATTCTTTCAACCCCGCTTGACGCGCTAGGTGCCACATTGGTAAAGCACCTAAAGACAAAGCGATGGCTTGTACTACTAACAACCAATGAACATTGGGATAAATTTTGTACAGGAAAGACAGTAGATAAACTGCCCAAGCAGCATGGTTTCCCATGTGATGAAAGCCAAGAATCGAAGAAATTGGCGGCTGTCCCTGACTCATTAAATAAACCACTTGGTCATAAATTCCCAAGTCATAAGCCCCCGATTGAAACATGGAGTGTCGTAGGCTACTGCACGCGAATAATATTACGGCACTTGTGCCAATCATCAATGACAGGGCACTCGGCTTGATTCGTGTTTCTTTCATAAGATATTTTTCCCGCAGAGAACGCAGAGAATTAGCGATTGCTGGTTACTTTACGTCCTAATCCCAACTCAACCTAAAAGTCGAATGCTAAATCTTTTGACACTTTAAATAAAAAGAATATCCTTCATCAGGATATTCACTCAATCCAACTGCATCAATCAGTTCTAGGCGACTAAATCTTCCCGTTCTTAAACTAAAAGGCATCGGGGAGACAGCCTTTTTATCTACGACTTTAAACCCAAATTTTTCTATGTTGTTAATTAATTCTTCTGGACAGTATTCGATTTTATGTTCTGGATGAACAAAACCCATTTTAACTTGTAAACGAGTAAGTTTTCGATTGGGAGTATCTAAACAAAAATAGCCTGCCGGTTTGAGGACACGATGAACCTCCATATATACTTTTTCCGCTTCGTTTTCTGTAATGTGTTCAATACTCTGTCCTGACCAAACTAGATCAATTGTTTCATTCTCAAATTTAGATAAATCCGTCATGGATTGATAATAATAGGTTACTTTAGTGCCTTGAAGCGTTGTTACTTCATTTGTAGGTAGGATAGCGGAACCGAACATTCTTTGTTCAGGAGGCAAATCAATAATGTGGACTCGATCGGGAATAGAAGGATACCCCATCGCTAGTAAGCTTCCTTCTATGAGATGACCAGCAGCACCCCCAAGATCCAATATGACCTTAGCAGGAGGAAGGTGTTCTCGGACAAGGGTTAAACGCGCTAAATGGTGGGAAAGAATTCCATTCGTTTTGAATAACTTTCTTTCAGTTTCAGCAGGAATCATCAAAAATGAAAAGACTAATGATGTCCGTGTTATTTCACCGGAATCTAGCTTTTTTAAATAAAATTGAACTTCTTCATCTAAAGGAGGTGAATTAATCAAATATTTATAAAGGTTAATTATATAGTTTTCATTATTTACTTTGATTTTGGTTAGCTGATAGAAGGAATTAACC
>NZ_JACJOQ010000419.1:0-2065 GCF_014695635.1 Coleofasciculus sp. FACHB-712
CAAGCTGAATTGCTCATGCAACCAGCTTTTATCCGAATCATCGACCAGATTCGCAAACAGCTAGACCAATCAAACTGGAAGGGAACTTACCAAGATGTATTGATTTGGCCTGAAGGGACACCGGAGGAAACTAAAACCACTTTTACGTTATTAAGAGAACAGCTTGCATCTGCTTCTCCGGAGGAAGCTTCGGAGATAGAACAAGCATTGGTAGCAATGCCTAATCCCTATCCTGGTTATCTACTTTGTTTGAAGCATCAAGACCAGCAAGTTACTGTTGATTTGTGGGAACTTTGTTATCAAGTCTGTTTTCGCAATTACACGCAAGCGATCGCTCACCCAGAGAATCAGCAAGTCGAGATTGATACTAGCTTAATTGAAGAGGATACTGGCGATGTAGACTGGAACCTCTTGGACGCTAAAGCGCGACAGTTAGTGGAGAAGGTATTTGCGGACTTACCAGCTAGTTAACAAGTCCGCAAGTTAAAAGATGAGGAAAGGGACGAAGGTGACATGCTCCCGTTGAAATCCGCTTAGATAAGTTAGCCGATTCAATGCCTGCTGAGGCTTTTACTCCTATCCAACTTAATTTAGATAAACCAAAAACCGTTTGGGTGGCAACGGTTGAAGTTGAAATGTCGCAGGTTGAAGGAACGAGAAGAGTTGCTATCGTCATGAATGCTTTAACCTTCAACGAAGCTAGTGATATTGACTATTTGATTACCAATATTGAATCAACACAAGCCACAGCGGAATAGATAGTAACTACCTATGCTCAAAGGAATTGGGTGGAAGTTTTCTATCGGGAAGCTCTCATGATGGTTAGGACTATCTGAATATCAAGTCAGAGATTACACAAGTCTACTCAGTCATTTCATTCTTGTCTTTTGCGCCTATACATTTATTTTATGGCACACCAAAACTGGAGGATTAAGAAGACGTTGGGCTTCTAAACCTTTAAATACCTTTCCTGAGGCATTAAAGGCGTTTCGCACAGCAATGTCTTTCCGTTTTGTGGAGTGGCTGAATCGAAATCGGGACGTATTGTTCTCTTATAAAGCAGCTTTGGGCTTTATTTGGGCTTGATATCTGTTTAAGTCCCGTTAAGTTTGTCTACTTTGTGATAAGTCGTTTGCTTTTACCAAGGATTGCCAATCATTGTAAAAGCAGACCAGTAATAAGGATGGGAGAGGACTTGATTTCCGATTCCTAGCAATTGGGGTGGCAAAGAGATATCCCCATTGCGAGTCCGTAACTTTCCTCCTTCCAGTCGCACTTGCCCCTTGAGCATCGCCAACTGAGCTTGACGTAGCGCCTCTGCCTTAATCGGAGCTGTTTTTAATTCTTCGTAGAATTCTGCCATCAGTCCCAGAGTCCCCTCATCGCTGACGTACCACAAACTTGCCAACGCTGATTTCACCCCTGCTTGCACCGCTAATCCCGCAAAGCCCAACTCTGCCTGCTCGTTCCCCACTGCTGTGCGACAGGCACTCAGCACTAATAGCTCTACTGGTGGGTTGTCCCAACCCAGTTCCCGCCAGTGATCGAGTCGCAACTTGGTGTCCCATAACTGAATATAGGAGTTGCTGGGAGAACCTGAATTAAACTCTCCGTGAGTTGCCAGGTGTACAATCTCAAACGGCTGTTGTTGACGCTGCACCTTCAGATTCTTTAGCGTAAAATCTTCATTGAGAAAGGACTTGCCTTTCCACAGATAGGGCACGATTGCTGATAATTCCCTCGGTACTGCTGGTAAAGGATTTTTATCCGTAAATTTTGAGATGCCCATTGCCAAAACTTGAGCATTTTTCAAACTCTGATAGTGAGTATCGGTGAGGCTAAGGCTGGGCATCAAACCAACGCTGTAGCGCTCAAGGATAAACCCTTTACCATCGTGGAGGGCAGCGATAGGGATCGTGCGTAGACCCTCGTCCATGAGGAAGACAAGATTTTGAATATCGAGTCTTTGCAGATCTTTCTCTAGCGGTGCTAGCAGCCATTGATACATCTGCTGAGAGGATGCTAGGTAGCCACGAGCGCTTTTAAGGTTGGTCACTTGCGTCTG
>NZ_JACJOQ010000042.1:0-7035 GCF_014695635.1 Coleofasciculus sp. FACHB-712
GACTGGTGAAAGATGTGACAACCAACTTATCGTTAGCGTCGAGCTTAAAGTCGCCTGTAACAAGGTTGAAAGTTTATCCTAGATTGCGTCTGCATATTAGCTTTGCCGACCTTGCAGCAAGTCTTTTTTCCTTTCTTTACTTCCCAAACAGAGAGCAAATCATCCGAGACATTCAATTTGATTGGCTGGGAAAGCGAGAACTTTTAGTAACACAATACGATCGCGTCAAAATTCTTTCTAAGCCTGGGTGTAAGAGTGGATGGGACGAGCAAATTGATGAATGTAGCAAGGTTCTAGTTACACTTTCAGTTAGAACAGCTCTCGATCTGCTGCTACAGTCATTAAACCTTCCTGCTGGGTCGGAAGTGTTGATGAGTGGTGTCAATATTCGGGATATGGTTGATGTGGTGAAACGGCATGGGTTAGTACCGATACCCGTTGATATTTCCTTAGATACACTTGCACCCGATCTGAAGTTACTGGAATCTCTGATTTCGGAAAAAAGTAAAGTTTTGATTGTGGCACATTTATTCGGCTCAATTATCAATCTGGAGCCTTATGGCGAACTGTGCAAGAAACACCAGATTTTCTTAGTAGAGGATTGTGCCCAAGCTTTTGCCGGTGACAAATATCACGGTTATCAGGACGCAGATGTAAGTTTATTTAGTTTTGGCCCGATCAAGTCCTGTACCGCGCTTGGGGGAGCGATCGCTATCATTCGAGAGCGATCGCTTGCTCAACAAATGAGAGAGATCGAGCAACAATATCCCTCCAAGAGCGAGCCTTGGTTTTTTAAACGTATCCTTAAGTATTTTTGCTTAAAGCTTTTTTCGATTCCTTGGATATATTACCCTCTACTGGTTTTTCTTAAATACTTGGGAAAGAATCTCGACTCCGCGATCAACTCAATGACACGGGGGTTTTCTCAAGGAGATATTCTGGCAAAAATTAGGTATCGTCCTCCGACTCGGATGCTGGTTCTTTTGAGGCGGAGATTAAGAACCTGCGATACCCAATGGTTTGAAAGGCGGTCAAAAAATGCCCGCAAATTTCTGTCTCTTCTCAAACCCGAAATTCCTTGCCCCGGAAGCCAAACTGAGTACAACTCGTTTTGGGTTGTTCCCATACTGGTTTCAAATCCCCCATCGGTGATGGAAAAGCTTAGAGAGCAAGGTTTTGACGCTACTCAAGGAAATACCAGTTTGACCTCTATAGATATAGATATAGATAACGCTTCGTCAGGTGACAAACCAGCGACTGAAGCAGCTGAGAATGCACAACGGCTGATCCGGCATGTGCTTTACCTGCCCGTGTCTGAATCTTTACCGGAAAATGACCTAGTGTGTCTTGCACAATTAATCAATTCCATGAAGTGTGCCCCATGACAGCAAAAATGTAAGGGCGACTAGGCGGACTGAATACGCACATATCCCCAAGCTTGAGGCGGTGGGACTAAATTCGCATGCATCAGGATGCTCCTCCCAAAGCATGATTTTTATTATGAAATTGAAATTATGTCAAGATAATTAAAAAAGATGTTATATTAGTTTACATAGGTTCACACGAGGTTACACATTCATGCGATACACCAATAAAGAAGGGAATACCCTAACCCTCGATGAGTGTATGACTGCCGACAGCTTCTTTATGGAGGCTGATGTGTATGTCGGCGAACCACTAGAGATGCATTTCGACGAAAAACAAGAGCTAAAAGCAGGCAAGAAACCGAAGAAAGCAGTAGCAGCCAATCCAAGCGATCGCACATAAACCGCTCCCTACGAAGGTGTAATGGCTTTACTGTTGCAGAAACTTCAAAAATTAAAGAATTCTGGAAGTGTTACAGAGTGGTTGTTAGAGCGATTGACACCCATAGCAAGATCGGGGGTTTGAAAAAGCTCAACACGGCTAAAACACTTTCCTAAACCGGATATCTCTTCTCTAGACATTAACCTCGGCATACACAACCGAGGTTTTTTCTTGGGATACCATTTAACTTTTGGGCAACGATAGATCAGAAAGCCCCGTACCCCGACGTTATCAGAGATGGGATTTCTAAAAACTGAATCTCGATAAGGAGATGTATCGGGTTAAGCGCGATCGCCATTTGCAATTGGCGCTGAAATGATACCCTGTGCCTCCAGTACCGCCGCCACCCGGAGAATCAGCGTCTCGTTGTAAGGTGCGGCGATGATTTGCACGCCTAAAGGCATGGCATCGGGGCGATGAATGGGGACAGATAGAACCGGCAAACCAATAAAAGATAGCGGTTGCGTGAAGAGTCCTAGGTGGGGACGGACTAGCACCTCTTCTCCAGCGATCGCCATTTTTTCTTGTCCAATCGGAGGGGCAATGCAGGGAGTGGTTGGGGCGAGAATGATATCAACCTCGCTGAAGATTTCCCGAACGCGATCGCGGTACCATTGCCGAAATCTTTGCGCCTGAATGTACCAGCTTGCCGGAATCAGGGCACCCGCTAGAAAGCGATCGCGGGTTGCCGGATCGAAATCTTGAGGACGCGATCGCAAGGAAGCTAAATGCAGATTCGACCCTTCACTCGCCGTAATCACATACGCCGCCGCCCTTGCCCGATGGGGTTCCGGGATGGTGACAGTTTCTTGCACGCCTAACGCCCGCGCGACATTAGCAACCGCTTCCAACGCTTCTGGTTCTGCACCTTGGGCAAAATAAACATCCGCCACGGCAATTCGCAACCCCTCAATGCTCCGTTTGAGGTACGGCAAGCACGGTTCTGGGGGGCGAGTTGTACAAACCGGATCTCTGGCATCTGCCCCTTGCAAGACATCAAAAACGGCAGCTAGGTCGCGCACGGAACGGGCAAACGGCCCAATATGATCGAAGCTACTGGAAAACAATCCCGCGCCTGCTCTTGACAAACGCCCATAAGTAGGCTTAAAGCCGAAAACTCCGCAAAATGCCGCAGGAACGCGGATCGAGCCGTTCGTATCCGAACCCAGCGTCAGCGGCACTAATCCAGATGCCACAGCAGCCGCAGAACCTCCAGAAGAACCTCCGGTAACGCGAGTCAGATCGTGGGGGTTTGCTGATGTACCGTAGTGGCTGTTTTCAGTGACAAAGCCGTAAGCGTACTCATCCATATTCAGCGCCCCGACTAGGACGGCACCTGCTTGTTTGAGTTTGGCAACGGCGGTGGCGTCTTGGATCGCTGGAGGATTTTCGGCGTTAATTTTTGCGCCTGCGAGGGTGGTTAAACCGGCGATATCGAAGAGATTTTTAACGGCGAAAGGTACCCCTGCTAAAACACCCCGATCGTCGCCTTGAGCGATCGCGCGATCGATGGTTTCGGCGTCTGCAATTGCCGTCTCAGCCGTAACAGCCGTAAAACAGTTCAGCGTCTGATTCTGGTCGGCAATTCTCGCCAAGGTAGCAGCAACGACGGCTTTTGCTGAAACTTCAGAATTCCGCACGGCATAGGCAATTTGAGTAGCGTCAGGATAGGCTTGGCTCATGGTTGAAACACGGGTGCGGCTTCGATTTCATCGGGCAGAGGAAACTCGTTGACGAGTTGCGCGATCGCGGCAATTTTACTCAGATTCTCCACCACACCTGGATGGTGTTCTGGAGCCAGTGGCAAATCAATTAATTTTGCCATCAAATTGACATATTCTTCAGCGATGTCGTCAGTGGTCATTGCGGAAAAGAGAATGGCTAATGGTGCGGATTACTTGGGCAGATCCCAGATTAGTTCGATGAAAGCAGACTAACTTTCACGGAGGGTTTGCATAAGTTTATTCAGATGCGAACTCTATGCGCCAAGTATTTTTTTGTTTTCATGTCGTTTTTATCAACTGAGTTTAATTTAAATTTTATGAATAAATTTCCAGAGCGATCGCGTTGAATGAACGAGATTGGCGTGAATTTAGACACTAAAACCCAAAGATACCGGGAAAAAGTGGCGAGTTGCGATTTTGAGCGCGATCGCTGCTAATCATTGGGAATCCTAACAACTCAATAAATAATCCATAAGGTGAATACCAAAAAATTGTCATCTATCTTAGGGTAAAAAAAGCCTTGATGAAGGTGCGCTTTGGATTTCAATTTTGAAAGGTTCATGCTGAAAGTAACACGCTCCCAACTGCTGAGCTATGGCGTGGCTGTCTTGAGTGTGGTGGTAGCACTGCTACTGACACTCCTGTTACAGCCGCTGATGGGACCGCTCATTTTCCCTTTCTTTTATGCAGCAGTGTCGATTAGTGCCTGGTATGGTGGCATGGCTACGGGGCTGCTAGCTGCAATTTTATCGGCTTTAGTTACCAATTTCCTCTTCTTAGAGCCGCTCTATTCTGTAAACGTCACCAGCACGAGCCTTGTAGTGCGACTGGGTGTATTTATTCTGGTGACGTTCTTGATCAGCTCGCTGAACTCAGAACTACACACTGCAAAACAGCGGCTAGAGACGAGTCTGCTGAAGCTACAAGCAAGTGAGAAGCGCTATCGTCGCCTCATCGATACTGCCAACGAAGGCATCTGGACAATCGATACCCAAGGACGGACAGACTACGTCAACCAGCGAATGGCGCAAATGCTGGGATACAGGGTGGAAGAAATCCTGGAACGATCCATTTTCGACTTTGTGGATGAAGCGTCGCGCCAGGAAGCACTGCAAAAAATACTACAACCCAACCCAGACGTCACCGCTCAATATGACTTGCAGTTCCGCCGCAAAGACGGCTCGGATCTCTGGGCAATTGTATGTACCAGTCCAATTTTCAGCGACATGGGGGAATTCCTCGGCACGCTTGCCATGATTACCGATGTCAGCGATCGCAAGCAAGCAGAGTTGGTGCTACAGGAGTCCACCCGTCGCGTTACGAACGTCCTAGAGAGCATCACTGATGCGTTTGTCGCTTTGGATCGCCAGTGGCGGATCACCTATGTAAACCATGAAACAGCGAGGCTCAACGGGCAAAAGCTGGAGGAAATCGTTGGAAAAACTCACTGGGAGCAATGGCCTTGGTCAGTAGGGACGAAAGTTGAGCGAGAATATCGACGGGCAATTACCGAGCAGGTGGCTGTCCATTTCGAGGTGTTCTACGAGCCGTTAAGCATCTGGTTAGAGATCCATGCTTATCCTTCCGAAGACGGGCTGAGCATTTATTACCGGGACATCACCGAGCGCAAGCAAGCGCAGGAGACGCTGGAAAAAAAAGAAAATGAACTCCGCCTGATTACAAATGCCTTGCCAGTCCTGATTGCCTATATCAATTCAGAACAGCGCTATTGCTTTCACAACAAAGCCTATGAAGAATGGTTCGGGGATTATGGCACGCAAGTGAATGGAAAGCAAGTTCGGGAGGTTCTGGGCGAAGCCGCTTATGAAGCGACTCGTCCGTATATCGAAGCAGTCTTGTCAGGAAAACAAGTTACTTACGAAACCGAAATCCCTTATCAAGATGGTGGCATCCGCTACATCAGTGCCACTTACATTCCCCAGTTTGACAGTCTTGGGCAAGTTGAAGGATTTGTCGGCTTAGTTAGCGATATCAGCGATCGCAAAGCGGCTGAGGAAGCGCTGCGTCGCTCGGAAGAACGCTTCCGTAGACTGTTCGACTCCAACCTGAGCGGAATTGCCTTCTGGAACGTGGATGGTTTCATCACCGAAGCCAATGACGCTTACCTCCGCTTGGTTGGCTACACCCGCGAAGAATTTACCGAAGTAGGAAAAATCAGTTGGAGATACCTGACGCCCCCAGAGTACAAGCACTTGGACGAGCGAGCGATCGCAGAGGTTCTAGCAACGGGAGTTTCCAATATTTACGAGAAAGAGTACGTCCAACGGGACGGCAAGCGAGTGCCGATCGTTCTGGGGATTGCCTTGCTCAACGACTCCCAACAAGAGGGTGTAGCTTTCGTACTGGATATTAGCGATCGCAAACAAGTAGAGGCAGAACGCGCTGTGCTTTTATCCTTAGAGCAAATCGCCCGTGCGGAAGCAGAAGCCGCTAGAGAGCAAGTCTCCAATATTCTCGAAAGCATCACCGACGGCTTTCTCGCCTTCGACCGCGAGTGGCGTTTCACCTACGTCAACCGCGAGGGAGCCAGAACTTTGGGTCGTTCCCCGGAAGAACTTCTGGGCAAGAACTTCTGGGAAGAGTTGCCAGAAGTTGTCAACACCCGCTTCGATCAGATGTACCGGCGGGTAATTGCCGAGCAAGTGCCTCTGGAACTGGAAGACTATTACCCACCATTCGACGCTTGGTTTGTCGTCCGCGCTTACCCTACGGAAACCGGAGGACTATCGCTATACTTCCGCAATATTAGCGATCGCAAGCACGCTGAAGCCGCATTAATCGAAAGTGAGGAACGCTTTCGCCTAATGGCAGATACGGCTCCCGTCTTGATTTGGATGTCTGGTTTAGACAAGCTCTGTTATTACTTCAATAAACCTTGGCTAAACTTTACTGGCAGGACTTTGGAACAAGAGATGGGCAACGGTTGGATAGAAGGAGTCCATCCCGACGATCTCCAGTTTTTAGATACTTATGTAAATGCCTTTGATGCTCGTCAAGATTTCAAAATGGAATATCGTCTCAGACGCTTTGATGGGGAGTACCGATGGCTTCTAGAGATTGGGATTCCCCGATTTACACCGGATGGCAGTTTTCTGGGTTATATCGGCTCGTGTATCGACATTAGCGATCGCAAAGAAGCTGAAGCATCGATTCGACAACTCAATGAAAACTTGGAAAAACGGGTCAAAGAACGGACTGCCCAACTAGAAGCCGCCAATAAAGAACTTGAATCTTTCTCCTACTCGGTTTCCCATGACTTGCGGGCACCACTTCGCCATATTAGCGGTTTCGTAGACTTGCTCCTAAAACGGCTAGGGTCAACAACCCTCGATGAAACCAGTCTGCGTTATCTCAAAACGATTGCCCAGACCACTAAACAAGCCGGAGTTCTCGTCGATGAACTGCTCGCCTTTTCCCGCATGGGGCGCACTGAGATGCGCTATGCATCGATTAATATGGATCGGCTGGTTCGAGAAGTCCAACG
>NZ_JACJOQ010000420.1:0-8707 GCF_014695635.1 Coleofasciculus sp. FACHB-712
GGCAGTAATCATCTACGAATTTCACGGTCGGCTTGGCTTGACGTGGCTCTGTCATATGCTACTTCTGGCTTTGAGCGGTTTTAGCTCATTATCCTCCCTCCAAAGTGACAGAAAAGCGTTAACTAGAGAGATCCAACTGATAACTTATTTACTGACCGCTTTTAAAGAGTCTAGAGGTGCTATAGATGAAATACTTTAGCAGCTAAAGATAGGATGATTAAATCGCCTATAAGCAATGAACAGCTTGATTTGTCACTAGCTAAATACACGTCATACATTGCAGAATCCTGTGGCAGTATTGATGAATTCAGATTCCTACAAGCAAGAATGACAATTCATCACCTATTTACATAATTCTTAGGTTCCAAAAATATAAGGGGCTCCTAAAGCAATAGATGAATCGCAATTTCTCTAATCGAGCTTTGACAAAAATACTAAAAAAACTCGTGTAGAGTGTCGCTAACCCTAAAAGAGCTGGCTGATTCTAATCGATCGTGCTTTATAGCCAAAAATTAACTTGGTTGTGGCGGTATTAAGAACAGGTCACGAGCTATAAACCTTATGATGATAACTACGCTGGTGTTGTTGCCTTGCGCCCCAAGACAAACGCATCTTATCTGTGAAATACCTACTCGACAAGGGGTTCAAGCATTTAGGCTTAAGGCTGAGCAACTGATAAAATTCCTACGGGGAGAGACATCCAGCATTTTAGATGCGTTTTCCCTGCCTTATGCACCTTTATTACCCAATTTTTGAAAATAAGGATTTTTATTGAGTTAAAACGGGTGCGGAGGGACTCGAACCCCCGACAAACTGCTTAGAAGGCAGCTACTCTATCCACCTGAGTTACGCACCCACATGAAAATGGATCGCCAAACTTGGCTCTGTCGTAGATTGTATCTGTGCCGAGTGCTGCAAAGCAACCCAGAAAGCCAAAGCTTTCCAAATATATCGCTCAAGCAGCTTTAAGCTCAATGTAAACTAGAAACCAACATACCCAGACGTTTGGATACGATAGTGTATTAGTCAAGGCGATAGGCGCTACGCGGACGCACTCGCGGCGTTGTCCGATTTTATCCCAGCACCAGGGCTGGATCGCGCCCTTATTCGCGCCCTTATATAGTTTCGTGGCGATCGCTTTTTAGCCGCACCACGCCCCCGGCCAAGTCAGGAGTCATTTGCCAGTGTCATGTTTATTCTGAAACGGCAGGATGTTGAAATTTCTAGCATTCAGCACCCCAAGCGGGAGCAACAGATCCCGATTCTCACTTATCAGGGGCAAACCTTTCGCTTGATCAGTGTATTTGCAGCTAATCAAGCAGAAGAAGCCAGAGCCTTTTGGCGAGACCTTACCGATAACCGTGGCAAAGCCTGCGTTTTGCTGGAAGAGCCAGATCGGTATAGCGTCTGGGGCAAAATTCGTCTAGATCAGCTGGCTGCGGAGGCTAGTAGTGACGTCAAAATTGTCCCTCTCGCCCAAGCTTGCCTTTTGTTGCTCCAGGCGGTTTACATAGACGTTGAAGACCTATTAGGAAACAGACAAGCCGGATTATTTCAAAAAGACCTTAGCGATGTCTTCCGTCAGTGGCACTTTCCCAGTGCGGATGGGCCGGAAGCTGTGAAAAACTTGCTAACAATGGACCCTTTGAGTAGCCTCCAAATTCCCCCTTGGGAGGAACATCATCTGATCACCTTGTTACAAGAACTGCATCGCTTGGGTAAGGAATATTTCGGCAATACCCACTTTGCCCAAGGAGTAAAGGATACATTACAAGATATGCAACCAGGAGAGCGGTCTCAGTTCCTGGAGTGGCTAAATCAATCTCCCCTAGGTAAGCTGTGGCGCTAATCTAAAAAATGTTTGGGAAATATGCCAAAGCTTGCATTAAGATGAGACACTTGCGCTTCTTAAAGGAGATTTGTTAGCAGATTATTAATTGAATTGCATTTGCGATTAAACCTTGCGTGCATCCTTGTTTTGAAAAACTATGAGCAGTTCTTTAGAAAAGTCATCGGAAAAAGTATCCGGTTTACAATCCCTTCTGAGCGTACAGACAGTAATCGTTGCGGGAATAATCTGGGGTGTGCTAGCGCTACTGTATTTTCTGCTGTTTAGCATTTCTGCGCCCGGAGAGGAGCGTCCGCTTTGGTACTCGATTGGAACTTACATTTTTGAAGAGGTAGCTTACCTAGGCGCAGCAGTGCTGTGTTTTAGAAACTGGCGCAGTCCCCAGATTGTTAGCGGACGTAACGTCTGGCTGGGATTTGGACTGGGGATGTTGTGCTATTTTCTCGGGAACCTGTTGTTTTGCTACTGGGAACTGGTTTTACACCAAGAACCCATTGTGTCACCTGGGGATTTGTTTTTTGTCCCTGCCTATTTATTTCTTGCCTGGGGAATGATTTTAGCTGTCATCTCACGGCGACTGAATCTAGAAGTTTGGCAGTGGGCAACCGTTGCAGCGATCGCAGTTGCCGGAATTGCCTTAGCAGTCTGGTTACAGGTTGCCTCCCCGAATAATGCATCCGCTGCAACCCCACCTTTACCCGTAGGAACAACACAGGGAACAACACAGATAGCGAAGGCGACTTCACCCAAGAAAGCGATCGCTGCCACCAAAGCACCAGCCGTCAATAAAACCGCTACTGTGGTGAAAACAGCACAAGCAAAACCCTCTGCTCCTACTGGAGAAAATCAGGCTCCAGCCTGGGTTCTATCAGTAGAAAAATTTCTAGAGCCATTAGGGACCTTTTTGAACATTTTTTACGTTGTTAGCGATATCTTTCTGTTGATCGTTGCCTCGACCGTATTGCTAGCCTTTTGGGGGGGTCGTTTTTCTCAGTCTTGGCGGATGATTGCTGGGGCAGCTTTTTCATACTACGTTGCTGATATGTGGCTGAAATACGCCGATAAGTTCATTGGTGATGATTATCAAAGCGGAGGACTATTGGAAGTATTTTGGGTCTTCAGCGGCGTCCTGTTTGCCATTGGCGCTGTCCTGGAATTTGATACATCCAGTCGTTCCCGTCGTAGCGGACGCAAACGTGCTTAGGAAGTAGCATGAGTGTGAGAAAACTCTCCGAATTAGATAAGCGCGACATCCTCAACCTGTATCGACAGCCAGGAGAGACAACCTCAACCCTGGCTAGTCGTTATGATGTCAGTAATTCAACGATTAGCCGTCTTTTAAAAAGTCGTCTATCAGAGCCAGAATATGAAGCCCTAATCCAGCAAAAGCGAACCAATCGCTCCCATTCAATTTCCGCACCTGCCACTGAAGCTGACGACGAGCCAGTAGAAACATCGCTGACCGCATCGGTAAAGAGCGAAGAATCCTTTCCCCACACTCAAGAATCTTTTGCAGATAGTGATAGTGAGGAATCAGTAGAGGCAAGCCCTACCGCCCCACGGAGGCGTCGCAGGCGCTCCTCAGTCTCTACAGAGGAAGAGAGGGCACAAGAGCAAGAAAACATTCCTTCCGAAATTTTCCCTGGGATCGATTCTTCTCTGCCACTTTTTCAGCTGGCTGTGGATGCCGCACCAAGTAACAACCCCGATCTACTTGATAACAATTACAGTGCAGAAGCCAGTGTCATAGAAGAGATGCTGGGGGAAGACCTGACGGATTTAGAAGACGACGAGGACGAGGACGACGAGGATGACGACGACGATTTAGAAGACCTCCAAGACGAAGACGACTGGGATGATACGCCAACTCTAGAAAGTCCGATTCCAGCAGGAACCTTTAAGCGACAAAACCGTGCTAGCGTTCAAGTTTTACCGCTGTCTAACGCGGTGCTTCCTAAAACCTGCTACTTAGTTGTAGACCGAGCAGCAGAATTAATCGCTAGACCCCTGCGAGAGTTCAGCGATCTCGGACAAATTCCTGCCCAAGAAGTTCAACAGAGAACACTGCCAGTTTTCGATAACCATCGGGTAGCTCGTAGGTTCTCGAACCGCACCCAACGAGTGATTAAAGTTCCAGATGGCAGGATGCTTCAGAAAACTTGTTCGCAACTGCAAGCTAAGGGAATTACTCGCTTGCTGATTGATGGTCAAGTTTATTCGTTATAAGAGGCAGTGGTGAAACGCCGTCAAGTTCTCAAACAGCTGCTACAAACATCCGGCGGGCTGATTGCGGCTAGCTTGCTCCCAGGCTGCCAGTTAACAGGGTCCGTAGAGCCGCTGTTTTTGCTTGACCTGCTCAAGCCAGACTCAAAACTGCCAAAACACCTGCTCACGCCATTGAGCGAATTTTATGTGCAATCTTACGCCTTGCCGCCTAGGATTAACCTGGACAACTGGCGGTTAAAGGTGACGGGTGCTGTTGCCCAGCCGCTGACGCTGACTTTTCAAGACATCATGGCAGCGCCGCAGGAAAATTTCTATTTGACAATGGAATGCATCGGCAATGCCACTGGCGGCAACCTGATTGGAAACGCTCAGTGGACGGGTACCCCTTTGCTACCTTTTCTAGAGCAAGCTGGTGTTAAATCAGAGGCGATAGAATTTAGGCTGCACGGAGCTGATTCCTACGAAACAACATTGCCAGTTGCAGAAGTCATGAGACAAGAAGTGCGACTGGTTCACTAGATGAATGGCGAAGCTCTCAATCAGTCGCATGGCTATCCTTTACGCATCATTATTCCCGGTCACTTTGGTCAGAAGCAACCCAAATGGCTAGTCGAGATTGAAGCTGTCAGCAGCCAGAAGCGAGGTTTTTGGGAACGTCAGGGCTGGTCTAATACCGCAGAAATTCCTACTCATGCGCTGATGCGCCAAGTACAAAACACTCGCGTTTGGAACAGGCAGCATCGGGTGCATTTAGGGCGCATGGGTGAAACAGGTTGGGAAAGCGGCATTTTGATGGCTGGTGTTGCCTTGGACAAATCTAGTCCGATTACAGCCATTGAGGTAAGTACCAACGATGGTAAGACTTGGCAGAATGCCGAGCAGAATCAACCGCCATCTCCCCATGAGTGGACGCTCTGGCGTTATTTGTGGATGCCCCAACAGCCGGGAAATTATACTTTACTTGTTCGCGCAACGTCTTTACGCCAACAGCAGCAACTGAAAGATGATAATCGGATGGATGGTAGTAGTGGCGTTCTGCGAATTCAAGTAAATTTGCAAGCCTAAACGCTAGCCCTTCAGCGATTTAAGACAATTGAGAAATCAGTAACAAACGCGAAGTCTTGTGTCTTTGTTTAAAATAGGTTTTGAGAAACGGATGCTTGTGTAGGATGTATGGCAGTCTTCCCATACACCCAAGCAGAGTAATCTCTGTCATGGATGAATCTTCGCTAGAAAACTATGTTGATTGTTGAATGACACTTCACCTGTCTATAAAAATTAGAGGAATTTATAGATAAACTGACCACCGTATTTTTACGGAAAATGGGTTTTGTAGAGGATTGTTATTAGAAAAATTACTTAATTATTGAGTTTTAAGAAAATATAAAAAAATATTTGTTACATCATCTATTTAAACCTTATAAGGAGGGTAATCTAGAGAAGTAAAATATTGATTAAGGCGTCGGCAAATAACAGATAAAACTGGAATAAAGAAAGATTCTGTTATAAAAACAACCGCAGAAAATGTGGCTATTTAGCCTGGTAAGATTCGTTTCAAGTCTCTTCAACAGTTTATATAAACTAGGGAGCGATCGCGCTATGGAAGTAAGCCATTTACTTAAGCTTTATGAAGACGGACAAAGAGACTTTGCCGGGATCGATCTCAACGGAAGTGACTTGAGGGGAGTGACGCTCATTGGGGTCAATCTCACGGGCGCTAACCTGAGAGGAGCTAATCTGAGTCGAGCTTTCCTAACAAAGTCAGACTTAACGGGTGCTTGCCTAAACTGGGCCGATCTAAGTTTTATCAAACTGAGTGAAGGCAAACTGGTAGAAGCAGACTTGACGAAAGCGAACCTCAGTGGAGCGTTTCTAGTGAAGTCAAAATTGCCTGGAGCCAAACTGAGCGGTGCAAATCTCAGCAGTGCTAATCTTCGAGTAGCTAACCTTTGGGGTGCTAATCTCTGTGGAGCAAATATGCAAAGGATTAATCTGCGGGAAGCAAATCTCAGTGGCGTTAACCTTAGTTGGGCTAATTTGTGCGAAGCGAGACTCACAGGCGCGAAATTGTATGGCGCTTCCTTAAATGGTGTTAACTTCAGAAGAGCTTTTTTAAAAGGATTAGACCTGGGCGGAGTCGATTTAGAGGGAGCCAACCTTAATGATGCCAGATTGAGTGGCGCTAACCTGGAAGGCGCTAACCTGAGCGCAGTAGATCTCAGCCAAGCGACACTGCGTAGGGCCAATCTGAAAGGAGCAGATCTGCGGGGAGCAAACCTGGCAAAGGCGTCTTTGGAAGGGGCAGACTTAAGCTGGACGATTCTGAGTAGAGCAAACTTGAGTGAAGCAGATTTGAGTGAGGCAAAACTGGTAGGAACTAACTTGGAAGATGCTCAAATGAATGGCGCTGTGCTGCCATCAGAACACCAAAACTCATACTCAGAAGCAACTGTTAGTGGTAGTGTGACACCTTTTGAACAACCAGTTAGAGCAATGGTTGGGTAGTTGAGAGAACGCTAACTGATAATTGCTGATAGATTTGGGATTTTTTGTGGACTGGTTACAGGTTATGGGTCGAGATTCTGGTACAACTCGTTACGCTGTAGTGTTGGTAACGGCGTCTTCGCGACAAGAGGCAGAAGCGATCGCGCAAAATTTAGTTGCATCCCAGCTAGCGGCTTGCGTTAACTTCATGCCAGTGCATTCTGTCTATACTTGGCAAGGTAAGGTTAACTCAGAAGAGGAATGGCAGCTAATCATTAAAACAGATTTAGCGCACTTCCCCGCCCTCGAAGCCAAGATTCGAGAGTTGCACTCTTATGCAGTACCAGAAATTATTGCTTTGCCAATCTTAGCTGGCTCTCCACCCTACCTTCAGTGGATTTCAGATAATGTGAGAAATTACCTGTAGATAGCTGCTTCCAGACGTGTTGCTAAGTCAAGGATGTCTTCAATCCTGGCAATTTGCTCGATCCATTCTTCTAGAATATTTTCAATACTGTAATAAATTCCCGCTAAGCCACCAGTAACGGCAGCAGTGGTATCCGTATCGTCACTTAAATTCACCGCTTTTAGTACCGCTTCGGTATGAGAAGAGCTGCCAATGTCAAAAACTTCGCTGTGGGGAGTCCAGAAATCTCAGTTTAACCAACGATAGAAATAGTTAGCTGTTACATTCGGAGAAAATCCATCATGATTTTGCGAAGCAGAAGATAAGGCAGCTATCATCTGACCAAGTGCCAGCAGGTTGATTATAAGTTCCAGAACCTATCATCTCTGTTACAGGTGACTTCACCGATTGATTTGGTAATAAATTTGACTGGAAAACCCAACGCATCACCGGCATAGGCACCGATCAGCCCTGCTAAAACTTTAGAGCTTCTTTTCATTTCAAGTGTTTTATCCGGACTGCTGATGATTCCAGGGTAGTTGGCGATCGCGACTGTGCGTGCATTCAGTCCGTAGTGATTTAAGAGCTAGCAGGGATGGCATTATCTTAAGGAGAATTAGATGCTTGAAGGCGTCATTGTTCCTCTACGCTGCCAAAATTCCCCAACTCTGCGCTCCCACTGCTGCCAGTAAATCATCATATTATCTGGTTCAAACCAGAACACCTCAGCAGGCATTTCCGGAACCGCTACAACCAGCAAGGCATGACGCAGATGGATACCATACTCTTGGTAAAATTTATTAACCGCGCCCATATAAGCCGCTAACTGAAGCGGGCTATCACGGAGGCGTTCAACTGACCCTTTCGGCTTATCAGCAGTTTTCCAGTCACAGACGCAGGGAATGCCCTTATAACTCGCAACGCAATCCACTCGACCCGCATAATTCAAATCGTAGTGGAAGACAGAACCTTCCACCAGCCTTACCTCATGAATATCTTGCAGCACTGGCTCTATGCTATCCCAGTAAGGTTTAGCCGCGTCTGGACAGGCAATATTTTCCCCCAGTAGATAGCGCTGAATGTGCTTGTGCGTGGACGTACCGCGACGGCTAGCAGCACTAGAAATTCGGTTGGCTTTCTCTACTCCAACTCGGTTGCGCCAGTTGAAGAGTGCTTCTCGATCTTCTTGCGGTTTGGTGGCGTTGAGGATAGTGGAGACGCTAGGAAAGCGATCGCCCTTAGCATCCACATAATATTGTTTCCCAGATTCCCGCAGCGTTTTAGCACGGTGATGAGGCAGCAGATTGAGATTTAACGTCATTATTGTCTAGTTATTAAATCAACCAGTTAGGATGATAGCTGCCGATATGGAACGTTCAATAAGGGGCTGAGACGTCCTCTTTAGACACCTTGCTCAGGCTGATTCCGTTCCTGCTCTCTTGCAACCAAATGCAAATCCATTCGCATGGTGGGGCGACCTGTACAAGTCCTTGCCTGTTGTTGCTGTTATTACAGCAGATTGCAGGTATATAGAGTACATTGAGGTCAGTGCATGAACAGGTAGAATGAAACCTTACTCCATCGACTTTCGAGAAAAAGTAGTCAAAGCATACGAACAAGAAAACACATCGATTAGGAAATTAGCAACCAGATTTGATGTGAGCAAAGCCTTTGTACAGAGACTGCTCAAACAAAAGAAAATGAAAGGTCACGTAAAACCAGAAAAGCAGGGTGGAAGCCTG
>NZ_JACJOQ010000421.1:0-8867 GCF_014695635.1 Coleofasciculus sp. FACHB-712
TCAAATATCGTCCCGTCTGCCTCAACGATCTCGTTAGTGATGTTACAGAAGAATTATCAGCGCTAGCGATCGCTGCCGATTTGACGCTTTCCACAGATATTCCCACGCCGGAATTGCACGTCAACGGTGACGAAGAACAGCTGTATCGCCTGATTTTTAACTTAGTGGTGAATGCAATTCAATACACGCCTCCTGGGGGTCAGGTGGCGGTGATTTTAGAGAGCAGCACCCAAGCACTAATTTTTATAAAAGATACTGGCGTTGGCATTGCACTCCCAGAGCAGACGCGGATTTTTGACCGCTTTTATCGGATAAATAGCGATCGCGCTCGACACACTGGCGGTTCTGGATTGGGGTTATCAATCGCCAAAGCGATCGCAATTGCCCACAACGGCAGCATCGACGTTCAGAGCGAATTGGGCAAAGGCAGCACATTTACGATTCGACTGCCTTTGCATAATTAAATGCACTGCTGCATTTCTTGGCTAATTCGATTTTGGTTTAAGTTAACCGTCATTAAAGGTACTTTTGTTGGCGTTAACCTTAAGAATGCGGAAGGTGCGATCGCATCTATCTAATTAAATGCTTTAAATTTCTTCCGAATGACCTATCAGGATTTCATCCTAATTTCATTTTTTTGTAAAACACTGAGAAATACCTACTGCTTTCTTGAACTAACTTACAGATCAGGAGCGAGGATAGTTAAATAAATTGATGCCCCTATCTATGCAAATTAATTCTTTTAAAAATGGTTTTTTGGCTGTTACCCTGGTAGCGATCGCCTCCATGACTGGCGGATTTCTGACAGCTTGTTCTAGTGGCTCTCAAAACCAAGCCCAAGCCCCAACCGCCTCCCCATCAGATGCTGGCGGCATGGAACACATGGAACACAGGGGACACGGAAGCGGCATGAATCATAGCATGGCAATGGATTTAGGGCCAGCCGATGCTAATTACGAGCTGCGGTTTATTGACGCGATGAGTGTGCATCATCAAGGTGCGGTGATGATGGCAAAAGAAGCCCAACAAAAATCTAAACGCCCTGAAATCAAGCAGTTGGCTGACAATATTATCCAAGATCAAAACAAAGAAATTAATCAGATGACACAGTGGCGACAGGCATGGTATCCCCAAGCCAGCAATCAGCCGGTTGCTTACGGAGGTGCAGATAAATCCGTAGTCCCCATGTCAGAACAACAACGTCAAAGCATGATGATGTCTGGAGATATGGGCGCTGCTGATGCTGAGTTTGATCTGCGCTTTCTTAATGGGATGATTGCTCACCATGAAGGTGCTTTAACAATGGCTGAAGATGCACTCGGTAAGTCAAAGCGTCCCGAAATTAAACAATTGTCCCAACAAATTATCACTTCACAAAAAGCAGAAATTGAGAAAATGAAGCAGTGGCGACAAGCTTGGTACAAAAAGTAATTCAGATTAATTGAAAGCAGGAAGGGGCGACAAAACAGCACCGATAGCCAGGTGAGGCAAAAACTCACCTAGGGTAGGATTTCTGGCGTTGCTGACTAGGAGGATGAATTGAGTTGTCTGACCAAGGCGGAATGTATAATCTTTGCGCCTTTACGCCTTTGCGCGAAACAAATTCATTCCATCAATCAGCAACGCCTAGAAAGCCTAATTCAGTTTAGCCATCAGATCATTCATAAAGCTGTGCTTCAGCCCCGGCATACCTGGTCTAACCCAATCTGGGTGCTGCGAAGTGAAACACAGATTTACATCGCTCAAGCCACGGGGATCGAGGAGGCGATCGCTAAAGTCAAGACTCAGCATCCCCAGGAAGTCGGAAAACTGGAAGCGATCGCAGTCGCAGGTATTCTGGCACCCGATCAGGTAATTTCCCTGAATACAAATTTGTTATAACGTTCTCATCTTGAGAGAAGTTCCCAGGATGAGCATAACGGCTCGCTTGAGCGGCTGCGAACAATCTTCGCAATGCACCAGGATATTTCGGCAGTCCACTCCAAGCGAATTGTTGAGCTGTGGCTACTCGACTCAGGATTCACTATCTTTATCCCCCAGTGAACAACTATCTATTCTGGCAAATAGAGTAAGCAAGCGGTCTCGACGATTTTCAAACCAACCGTCTTCACCTGCCCATAAACTACTGGGCAAATGTCCGTCAGGCATGGACTCAGGATTGTAAGCAAAGTTGGCATTGCTACGCCAAGACCAATTTCCATCGGCATCCTTTACGCGCCAACCAGTTTTACTTCCAAAAATGTCTCTATTCTTATAAGACTCTTGAAAAATTATCTTTTGCACACTAAAGCCAAATTTTCCATCACTGTTTTCTTGCCATAGAAAATCAATCGTTTCTAAGTCAGCGCAAGGAAACACTTTCAAAGTTTCTTGGTTGACCTCTGTAGAATTGGTGATTTTTTGAATTACCCACTTTATCAATCGAGCAGTTTCTTGATCTGCCTCGCGCCATTGGTTTTCTTTTAAATATCCCTTTAGAGAGGTATAATTTGCACCAACAGAGGATTCCATTAGCTCTTTAAATTGCTTATCTTCCCGCAAACGATCAAAATCTGAATCAGCTTTAGCAAGTTTTTGAGAGGAATCCGAATCAATCTTAACAGCTTCCCTCAGATTTTCTATTGCCAATTTGTCATCCCCTAACAGTGCATGACAAACTGCTTTGGTGTACCAACCCAGAAAGTTTTCTGAATCTAGCTCAACAAGTTTCTCACCAACCGCTATTGCTTCCTGATATCTTTGGAGGTTATACAGACAAGTTCCTTTGCCCCACCAAGCCTGATAATTAACTGATGCCAGTTTAATACTTTCTTCATAAGCTGCAATCGCCTCTTCATTTCTGCCTAAACTCTGTAGCGCATCTCCGAGATTGTTAAAGGCAATAATAAGCGTTTGATCAATTTGAATTGCCTGAATCAGTGCTGGTAATGCTTCCTCATATTTTTCTAAATGATTCAAGACATACCCTTTATTGTTCCAGGCAAGCGCTAATCCCCGATTAAGGCAAATAGCCTTATCATACAGATCAATTGCTTTCTGAAGTTCCTCTTCTGTCTCCAAATAACTGTTAGCTTCATTGTAGAAGACAACTGCTTGATTCATTACTTGATAGGTGAGCAGTTTAAGTGGAGCTATAGTAGTGAAAAAATCACCTAACTTAGTGTAAACAACTTGCAAGACGGCTTCCCACTCCTGAAACAGCTTTTCTCTCGCTTTCTGATATTTTTCGATAATTGCTTGAAGTGCTTTCTGCTGTTTGTTACCACCCATCCACTGACCAATAGCTCCCCCAATTACTGATCCCAAACCTGGTGCAATAATTGATCCAAGAACAGTTCCTACAATCCCCTCAGTTGACATTGTAGTCCTACCAAAGAGGTTAGCGGTAAATTCCTGAGCTGCTCCTGAGAAAAAGGATTTCAACGCATCGGTCTCCTGAGGAAAGTTGGTTTGAAGAACTTCTCGTGTGACTCGCTCTAAATCCCGGATTGCCAATCTGATTCCAGCAAAGTTGGAGGTGGCAGTATCAGAGACAATAGCCTGTATTTCAGTCTGCTCTGGCTGAAGCCCAAAAGCTTTAGCAATATCAATAACCTGCTTTGAAAATTGATCCAGATCAAGTTTTAGTTCTGCCTCAATCGCATCTACAAAATTTTCAACAATCTCATGGATAGTTTTGTCACTCTCCGATCCAACTTTATGAGCGAGGTGCTGATAGCATGTAGTTTGAAGCGCAGTATAAAGCTGATTCGACAGTCCAATACCATCCACTTCTTGAGCCACTGATGACGCTGAGACTAGCGCAATACTCTTAGAAGAGGGAGTTAAATCTAAGCTTGATGTCTGAACTTGTCGCGGCTCACTGTTGTCTAGAAGTAGCTGGACTTCTTCCTGCCAATCAGGGAAATCCTCTTCAGAGTGTTTGCCATACACGCTCAACCTGGTTATGCTCTGAATCTCCAATTTCTGTATCATAGGTTGCAATAGCGAAATCATCTGCTCTTGATTTGGAGCTTCTGCCGCTTCAAGCATTACCTGCAAACAATCAGTTTTCAAACTGACCTTTGCTATAACACCACTGAGTTTTAGTTCTTGGTTAATCAGTGTTGCAATAGCTTTAACATTTCCTCGCTTCGCAAGGGCTTCAGGAGCTTGGCTGGGTTCTAGCCTAACTTTGAATTCTTCCACCCAATCTGGAATATCTTCTCCGACTCGTCGCCCATAAACTTTTACCACATGCCAATTGTCTACAGTAAATCCTACAAATGACTTCTGAAGAAAATCAACTAGTGGTCGCTGCGCTGGTGTTTTAGCCGCTTCCAGCATGATATGTAAGCAACTATTCTTGACAGAAGCCTTTGCTATAATGCCCTTCGATTGTAGTTTGTGGTTCAGCAGGGTTGCTATGGCTTTTGCATCTCCCTGTTTTGCTTGAGCTAAAAGGGATGCTTGAGAACTTTCCATAGGGCACTCCAGCGAGGTAGGAAAATGAGGAGCTTTTAACTGATAGGATGCCCTGATTTCTTTCTAAAATAACAAAATTGTGAGCTACTCTGAGCCATGGTTCCCACAACTCAAACTCATTCAGCAGCAGCATCAACACAAGTAATACTACAACCATACCCAAAGCGGGAACTGAGCAGCACGTTTTAAATCGAGGTGGGCGTGAAGTACAGAGTCCACTCGATCCTGAAATCCCTCTTAATGAATGGCTGCAATAACTTACTCTGGTTGCTTATAGAGAGGAAAGAGGAAGTGGCGCATTTCCATCTCTAGCTCTGGATTGTTGAAATCTCCAGCAGGAACCAGCATTACCGGATAGTCCGGTTTCTTTAAATGCATCTTGATTCCATTAATCAGCAACGCCGGATTTCTCTCTCCCCGTTCACGGGGAGGGGTTGGGGTGGTGTTCCGGATTTCATCCTAATTTCATTCTTTTGTGCAAACTTAAATATCTAGATGGTGGTTTAACGCTGTTGCGGTCAGCATCGCTGGCTATTTCGGCACTAGGTAAGTGCCCTTGCTAGAGGGCTGAATTAAACCTCGCTATCCCATCCAAACGCAAGGAACCCCTTAGTTATGCTTTTTTTTGCTAACTCCAAGCCATCTAAGGCACGCGATCGCTTATTTGGGACACTCCTGAGCCTACTGCTACTGGCTGCACCAACCTCGGTTCTCGCCCATGCTGGACATGGGGATGAGTTTCATGGGGAAACCGAAGCCAGCCAAGGAACTCCCCAAGGGATTCAAGTGGATGCCCAAACAGCAAAACGGATGGGAATCGAGGTAAAACCAGTCTCTCAACAACGGCTGGATTTTGGCATTAAAACCACGGGTCAAATTGAAACTTTGCCCAGCCAAAAAGCGGAAGTCACATCACCCACTCCGGGAAAAATCGTTGAGCTTCTCGTGGAACCCGGTGCAGTAGTTCAAGCAGGCAAAGTCGTCGCTGTCATCGCCGCACCCGACTTAGTAGAACTGCGCGTAGGTTCCCAGGAAAAACGAGCCGAAGCCGAAGCGGATCTGCAACAGGCGCAAGCAGATTTAAAGTTAGCCCAAGAAAATTATCAGCAATACTCGCAGATAGCCGCCTCAGACATTCAGCAAGCTCGCACTGAACTAGCAGTCGCTCAAGAACAGTATGAACGCGATCGCGAGTTGGAGCGTGCAGGGGCGCTGCCACGTCGCCAAATGCTGGAGTCTCTTGCTCACCTGGCAGAAGCCAAAACGCAATTGACCAAAGCAACCAGCCGTCGGGAAGTTCTGGAAGCCGAAGCGCAACTCAAACGCGCCCAATCGGCTGTAAAAGTAGCAAATTCCCGGATTCGCCTGAGTAATACTGCTTATCAGACGCGGCTACAACAACTGGGAACCCGCGCCAATGACAAAGGGTTGGTGACGGTAACAGCTCCCATTTCTGGCACCGTTGCTGACCGGGAAATTACCCTCGGTCAATCGGTGGAGGAGGCAGGGGCAAAGCTGATGACCATCCTGAATAATAAACGGGTGTGGGCTACGGCGAATATCTACGAAAAAGATTTAAATAAGGTAAAAATTGGGCAACGGGTAAACGTGAAGGTTGCCAGCTTGCCGAATCGCACCTTCACGGGCAAGATTGCGGTGATTGGCTCGGTTGTAGAAGGGGAAACGCGAGTCGTGCCAGTCAAAGCCGAACTGGATAACCCTGGCGGGCAGTTGAAGCCAGGGATGTTTGCAGAATTGGAAGTGTTAACCAACCAAACTCCCGCGCCTATCTTAGTGATTCCGACTTCAGCCGTGGTGGAAACCAATGGCAGGCAGCGAGTTTACGTGCAAAATGGTACCGCCTTTGAGCCAGTTGAAGTCACCTTGGGACGAACTGTGGGGGATGTAGTTGAAGTCAAGGGAAGTTTGTTTGAGGGCGATCGCATTGTCACCCAAGGCGCAATTCAACTGTATGCCCAATCCTTACGCGGCGACAGCTCAGAAGGCAAAAGCGAAGAGAAACAGCCTTTAACTCCAAACTCAGAGGCGATTAATCGGGTTTCTGCCATTCACAACTCACTTCCTTGGTTGTGGGTTTTGCCAGCCGGGGGAGCGATCGCATTCGTTGCCTTTTGGTTAGGACGCCGCACTCAGTCTCGCAAGGTACCTAAAACCATAGAGGCGTTGCCTGCAATACCTTTACCTCACGAATCAGAAATTGTTAATGACTCGGCAAGCAAACAGGAAAAAGTAAAAAGTCAATAATTTTCTTTCTTTTGTCTTTTGCCTTTAACTATGCTTAGTGCGCTCATCAAGTGGTCTATTAAACAACGCTGGCTAGTTGTCCTTGCCGCCATGCTGGTGACAGTTTGGATATTTCGCGTGGCGTCGCAAATGCCAGTGGATGTATTTCCCAGCTTTGCTCCACCCCAAGTCGAAATTCAAACTGAAGCCCCCGGATTAGCTCCAGAAGAAGTAGAATCTCTGGTTACTTTACCGATTGAAAGTGCTATTAATGGGACTCCCGGCGTCACAACAGTACGGTCTGCTTCAGCGGTGGGGCTTTCAGTTGTGAAAGTTATCTTCAATTGGGAAACTGATATTTATCAAGCCCGACAGTTAGTGACAGAGCGATTGCAGCAAGCGCAAGAAAAGCTGCCAGAAAGTGTTGATTCGCCACAAATTTCTCCGATTAGTTCTCCAATCGGCACTGTATTGCAATATGCTTTCACTGTTGAAGAAGGTAACAGGCAACAAGCATCTTCACCTAGCACTGACTTGATGGAGGTCAGGCGTATCGTAGATTGGCAGGTGACAAACCGCCTTTTAGCGGTTCCTGGCGTCTCGCAGGTAATCGCTTATGGGGGTGATATTCGCCAGTATCAAATATTAGTCGATCCAGCGAAACTAAAAGCGTTTGATGTGTCTTTACAGGACGTGACTGAAGCCGCAGAAAAAGCCAATGTTAACGCTCCGGGTGGATTTCTCATTAACCCTGACCAAGAGCTATTAATTCGGGGTGTTGGGCGGATTGAGTCCATTGAAGACTTGCGACAATCAGCGATTACCGCTCGAAATGGAACACCGATTCGATTAGGCGAGGTCGCTGATGTCAAAATTGGTGCCGCACTCAAGCGGGGCGATGGCAGTTTGAATGGCAAAAAGGCAATTGTGGTCATGATTAACAAACAGCCACAAGCCGATACTCCCACGGTCACTCGTGCCATTGAGGCGGCAATGAAAGAGGTGAAATCGAGTTTGCCTCCGGATGTAAAAATGACGGTTACTTTCCGTCAAGAAGACTTTATCGACGCCTCGATTGAAAATGTTCGGGAAGCACTCGTTGAAGGCAGTATTATTGTTGCTTTTATTCTTGTCCCGTTTTTGATGAATTGGCGCACGCTTGTCGTGAGTCTCACTGCACTTCCCTTGTCTTTGTTGTTAGGATTGCTAGCGTTAAATTGGCTGGGATATGGTCTGAATACGATGACTCTGGGAGGCTTGGCAGTTGCGATTGGTTCAGCCGTTGATGATGCCATTGTGGACGCTGAAAATGTCTACCGTAGCTTACGAGAAAATAAGCTGGCAGGGAAACCAAAGTCACCATTAGAAGTTGTCTTTGAAGGTTGTCAGGAGGTACGCGATTCTCTATTTGGTGCAACTTTAATTACTGTGGTGGTTTTCTCGCCAATTTTTGCCCTTGCTGGTGTGGAAGGTCGCATTTTTACACCGATGGGAGTGGCTTATTTAGTGGCAGTTCTGGCTTCTAGCGTGACCGCACTCACCATCACTCCAGCTTTATGCGCCATTTTATTGCCTCACGGTCATTTGCCAGAAAAAGAACCGTGGGTGGCGAGATTTTTCAAAGGGCTTTATCGTCCGTTTTTAATGTTTTCTTTGCGGAATTCTCAACTGATTTTGGTAGTTGCGGCTGCGAGTCTAGTGGCAGCGATCGCTATTGTCCCCTCCTTAGGACGGGTGTTTTTGCCGGAGTTCCAAGAGCGATCGCTCGTCAACACCCTGACTCTCTATCCCGGTGTCTCCCTAGAATCGACTAATCGCGCCGGTTTTGCCCTTCAGGATGCGCTTAAGGATGACCCGCGCTTTGATTTTATCCAGTTGCGATCGGGGCGTGCGCCGGGAGATGCGGATGCGGCGGGTGTCAACTTGGCGCACTTAGATGTAGAACTGAGTGAAAAGGGGATAAAAGACCGGAAAGGAAGTATTGAAAAGTTGCGAGCGGAATTTGCCAGATTACCAGGAGTTGCGCCGAATATTGGCGGATTTATCTCTCACCGGATGGATGAAGTGCTGTCTGGAGTGAGGAGTGCGATCGCTGTCAAAATTTTTGGTCCGGATTTAGAACAACTCCGCACTCTGGGTAAACAAGTCGAAGAGATTAT
>NZ_JACJOQ010000422.1:0-4587 GCF_014695635.1 Coleofasciculus sp. FACHB-712
GCGATCGCTTCTGATTTCTTTTCATCTTTCCGCCAGAATGACAAAAAGTTTTGAGCCGTGAGTTTTCCTGACTCCTGATTTTTCTTCGCCCATCCCAACCCCACCATTTCGGCGACAGAAATTGGAAAACTCCGGTCAAAGATAAAATTTTGCGGCATATAGCCTAACCAGTGACACCAATGCCCCAAACGTTCAACTGGACGGTCAAAAATTTCTACTTTTCCGGCACTTCGCGGAATTAATCCCAGAATTGCTTGCACCAGCGTACTTTTACCCGCACCATTCGGGCCAACTACTGCTGTATCAGTTCCGGGTAGCAATTCAAAAGAGACATCCCGAAGCGCCAGATAGCTGCCTAGATATACAGTTAAGCCGTCAACTTTCAGAATTGGCGATGGGATAGGGGCGTCAGAGTTTCTCACGTCTACTTGCAGGCAGCTTCCAGGGTTTGCAGATTTTGCTTCATCGCGGTGAAATAATGCTCCGGAGTCAGGGGGCCATTTTCCAGAGGATCGATGGTTCTCAGGGTTAATTTCAAGTCGGTAGAGAGACTTTCAAGCAATTTATTGTCAGTTCCTGGTTCGCCAAGTAGGGCTTTAACATTGTACTTTTTCACTGCCCCAACCGCCTTTTGGATGTCAGCAGGCGAAAGGTTATCTTCGGGAATCTGAACTACTGCAACTTGCTGAAGCTGGTAGCGTTGAGCAATGTAAGGATAGGCGTCATGGAAGGTGACATAAGTACAACCGCGATAAGGTTGCAGACGCTGCTGAAATTCTTTGTCTAGCGCCTCCAGTTGCTGAATGTAGGCGGTGGCGTTTGCTTGATAAGTCGCTTTGTTCTCAGGATTGGCTGCAATTAAACCATCCCGAATATTCTCTACTTGCTGTTTTGCTCGGACTGGATCGAGCCAAACGTGAGGATTACCTTCTGCATGGTCGTGTTCTTCTGCCTTTGCACCGGCTTCTCCCTCGTGGTTGTGGTCTTCGTGGCTAGCTGCTTGACCATTCACCACGGGTGAGGCGTCTTCTAAGGCGTTAATGCTTTTACTACTATCAATTTCTTTAATCTGAGCGTTTCCAGAATTTTTGATAGTTTCTTGAAGAAATTCTTCCAAGCCGAAGCCATTTTTTACCAGCACATCTGCTTGAGCGATCGCTTGCACGTTTGCGGGTGTCGCTTGATACTCATGCACTTCCGATCCGGGTGGCACCAAAATTTCTACCTGCGCTTTGTCACCCGCAACTGCCTTGGTAAACCAGTAAATCGGCAAGAATGTTGCTACCACCCGTGGAGACTTCGGATTCTGCGCCCCCACTGCCGACTGCGGCGCAGCACTCTGCTGTGGGGATGGGACAGAAGTATTTGATGAGCTACACCCAGTAGCAGCGAACACTGGCAGCAGTAATAAAGACAGGGCAAATTTGCGCGGATAATGTCGGATTTGATGTCGGATTCTAGGGCGCGTCACGGTTTATCTCCTGATTGACGGTGGAAGTGTCAATCTCTTTTTTTGAGAATGAGTCTTGTTGTAATGTTATGAGAATAATTCTCATTTTAGTATGATATTGCTGCCGATAGTTGAGTTTTGACTGGTAAATGCCATCAGGGGGGATTGTAAAAGTTGGAGAAATCTTGTCTCTTAAGTGTTTAAAAGCAAAATTTCTCAGCAGCAACGGATGCTTTTCATTGGAAAAAGGCAATTTATAAGCAAAATTCAGCAAAATTGTCAATAAATTGTCTTTAGCAAACTGTAGAGCAGTCAGTCGCTGCGGAGAATCTTGAAAGGGTGTCAGGAGTGAGAAATGAAATTTAAAAACCTGTGGAATGCGCTGCTGGTAAGCCCAGCAGTGTTCGGTGCAATGCTGTTAACGAATGGTGGGGCATTCGCAACGGAAACCCCAGCGGTGATGGAAGTTAAGGAGAACGCAATCAAGGATGCGATCGCTCCCACTCTCCTAATCAAGGAGGATCAAGAGGAATCTCAAGCGTTACATCAAAAAAATGAAGAATTGGAATCAAACTCGGTAGCCGTCGCAGCTGCCCCAATTACCACTTCTGAGATCAAGCTGGACGAGACATCTGCTGTCAAGGTAGAAACACCCGCATCAGAGGTGATCGCGCCGAATCAGTCAACAGTGGCGGATTTAGCCCAAATCCCAGCTACCACCCCGACATCAGTAACGGCTGATGCCGACGTTTTAGAACAAATCGATGTTTATACCAATCCAGAGGACACGGATAGTTCTCTGGATAGTTCTCTAGAACAAGTCACGAATGTTTCCCAACTGCAAGACGTAGAACCGACAGATTGGGCGTATGAAGCACTGCGATCGCTTGTCGAACGTTACGGTTGTATTGCAGGATATCCCGATGGCACCTTTCGCGGCAACCGGGCACTCAGCCGGTATGAATTTGCCGCCGGTTTGAATGCTTGTCTGCAACAAATCGAGAAATTGATTGCCGCCAGTTCGGCAGATTTCGTCACCAAAGCGGATTTAACTACATTACAGCGACTGATTGATGAATTTGGCGCGGAATTGGCGACATTGCGGACGCGCGTTGATAATTTAGAAGGTCGCACCGCTTTTCTGGAAAGCCATCAATTTTCCACCACCACCAAACTACAGGGAGAAGCGATCTTTGCGCTGGCAGGGATTTTCAAGGGAGAAGATGCGACTGGCGATGAGATCGACGATGTAGCGATTTTTGGTCATCGTACCCGTCTGAATTTTGAAACCAGCTTCACCGGGAAAGATGTGCTGAGAACGCGACTGCAAGCGGAAGGACTGGGTTCTCTTACCGAACGCACTTTGACACCAGAAGGCAACCTGTTTTTCTCAGGTGATACCGACAGTAATGTTTTTGTGGATGCGTTTCTTTACGCTTTCCCCATCGGTGAGAGAACAGAAGTGGTGGTTGCGGCAAATGCAGGTGCGGCAGATGACTTTACCGATACCGTCAACTTCCTCGACGGTGACGGTACAACTGGGGCACTCTCTACTTTTGGAACGCGCCCGCCGATTTATTACCTAGCAGAAGGTGCTGGAGTTGGGCTAAGGCAGCAGTTGGGCGATCGCTTTGAACTCAGCTTAGGCTATTTAGCAGGGGACGCCGCTAACCCGGAAGAAGATGGTGGTTTGTTCAATGGCCCTTACGGTGCCTTAGCACAGCTATTGATCAAGCCAAGCGATCGCTTGAAGCTGGGCTTGACGTACATTCATTCCTACAACAACAATGACACCGGCACTGGTAGCAATCTCGCGAATTTCCAGGGCGGACTTGCCCGCTTCTTCGATACCGATATTGACGGTAGTTCGGTCGGCGGGGGTTTAACTAACTTAGGGTTCAGCACCAATCTCCCCGTGATCAGCAATTCTTATGGGGTAGAGTTATCTTGGCAACTGAGCGATCGCTTTGTTTTGGGTGGCTGGGTTGGCTACACCAACACGCGCAACCTCTCCACTTTAGGCGGACTCATTGAGCGCGGCAAAGTTGACATCTGGAACTGGGCTGTCACCTTAGCCTTCCCAGATTTGGGTAAACAAGGCAACTTGGCTGGCATTATCGTTGGGATGGAGCCGAAAGTCACTAACTCAACCATCGATATCAATCCCGGCGCAGTCGCCGCATTAACCGCAGCAGGCATCCCCACCCCGCCCGTGGGAGACAATGACGATACTTCACTGCACATTGAAGCGTTCTATCAGTATCAATTGACAGACAATATCGCCATCACGCCTGGGGTTATCTGGCTTACTGCTCCCGACCACAATAATCGTAACGATGATATTGTGATCGGCACTATCCGCACCACGTTTACATTCTAGTGAAGCGCCATTAGTCATTAGTCATTCGTGATTGGCAGAACGCCACGCTTTGCTTGCGGGGTAGCGTTCCTCTTAACTGGGGATATTCAATCAGATTCAGTCCTAAAGGATTCTTAAAGGCGAGATCCCCGACTTCTCTAAGTCAGGGAGCTGGAGGGAAGGCCTTGCGATATGACTAATGACTAGTCACCGCTGAAAAAAAACCAGCTGATGTGGCAGCTGGTTGAACAAAATCTTTATTTTTGTTGTCGTTAATCCGAGGAAATCCAGAGCTGCGCGTTCCCATCCGCCAGCCGTAAGATTTCTTTAATATTTACTGTAACAGGAAATACACATTTTTTGAAAGAAATATTTACATTTTTTTGTAAACTTCTTACCTTAGATAGTTGATTCCTGTTTGAGGACTCCCCCAGATAATGCGCTCCTGCTTATAAATAGCGATCCCCGGTTTAGCGCCCTTGGGTTTGTAGACGTGTTTGGGTTCCGTGTAGACAACTGGCACGCGATCGCTTTGTCTGGCACGACTGTAGTAGGAAATTAAATCGGCGGCAAATTGCAAATCGGCTTCTTCCGGGACAGAACCCGGAGCGACGCGCAGCAACCCATGACTTCCTGGAATTTCCTGCGTGTGAAACCAGAGGTCATAGTCTCCAGCCATCCGAAAGGTTAGCTGGTCGTTCTGGCGGTTATTGCGCCCAATCAATAACTCAAAGCCGCTGGGCGTCTGGTAACGATAAGGGTGACTTCCCTCCTCGTC